>NZ_LKDV01000030.1:0-51029 GCF_001401875.1 Pseudoalteromonas sp. P1-13-1a
GTAGGCAACAAAGAGTTTATCGCCCCTAGGCAGAACCCGAAGGGCAGCGCATGTTTGGCATTTATGCTGCGTTATCGCCTATTTATGTGGAATAACCACACTTCATAGGCTCTGTCTTGCCTAAAAACCAAACATGCTGCTGCAAATTTAACCATCAAAGTTCAACACGCCCTCGAAACATAAATACTAAAAACCCAAGCAAAGGCTTGGGTTTTTATTATGTATGGGTTTGGTTTATTTACGCTTCTAAGTATTTAGCTTTAAACAATTGCTACGCACAAATTCAGAGGGTAGCTCTGTGATTACTGCTGCGCGCTGTTTGTGGCAAAGGTAGGTATACACTTCGTATTCAAAATCATCATTAATTGCGCGGCCAACTTGATAAAGCGCTGAGGTAAAACTGCTATCAACCCTAAAATGATCTTTTACCACATAGTCTTTACTCAAATACCAATATAATTGAATACCTTCGTTTTTAGCGTATTGGTTAAGTACGTCTTTTAACGTTGAGCCGTTTTCAAAGCGTCTGGGTGCACTGGTTCCTGTCCAGCTAGCTGGCATAGGATCAACGGTTCTACCGCGCTCTGCTAAAACACGTTCAAGCGTTTGCTCCGGCTTTTTAAGTTGCAGTACAAACTTGTCGCGCTCCCTATCGGATTTTACTTGATTACGGATAGACGAATAAAAGCGAGAAAGCCCCTCGGCGGCTGCGTTCTTACTCTCTTTTATATCAAACAGGGGCCCTGTACCTACTAACACGTAAACTGCTAATAAAATTAACGCAACAGCTAGTATTAAGTGCTTAATCCAAAACCACATAACTCATGCTCATTTAGTATCATTATTTATTTATACCACTACTTTTTATAAAAAGAAGGGGTATTTTTATCAGGGCGTGTTTTAAAGCGGCGGTGCAGCCACATATATTGCTCAGGTGCGGCATTAATTGCTTGTTCAACACGTTGATTTACGCGTATTACATCCGCTCTATCATCGCCGCTTGGGAAGTTTTCAAGCTCAGGTACAATTTCTAAATGGTATTTACCTTGCTCATCTCTGCGGCTAATTAAGCTCATTGTTTCGCAGTGCTTGCTTGCTGCAAATAATAACGTGCCTGTGGTTGTTGCTGCATCTGGCACTGCGTAAAAAGGCACAAATTCACAGCGGTTTCGGCCGTAGTCTTGATCCGGTAGATAATAGCAAACTTTTTTATTTTTAAGCGATTTTAACAAGCCTTTTACGTCTTTTCGTCCAATTAAATACTCGTTAGAACGAAGGCGTCCATTGGTCGTAAAGTATTCCATGAGCGCATTATTGTGCGGGCGGTAAAACCCAAGCCCTTGGCATTTGGTGCCCATAACACGACTTGCCATTTCTAAATGCAAAATATGTGGCACTAATAGCAAAACGCCTTTACCTTGTGCCTGTACACGCTCAAAGTGCTCTAAGCCTTTGATAGAACCATAAGCTTTTTTAACGCGCCATTGCGGCCACCACCAAGCCATGCCCGTCTCAACCATGGCAATACCGGTATTTTCCATGTTTTTAAGTACAAGCTGTTGCTGCTCGGCTTCGCTCATATCAGGAAAACACAGTTTTATATTAACCTCGGCAATATGGCGGCGACGCTTCATAAACCTGTGTACCAAGCGCCCAAGCAACTTACCTAAGCTAAGTTGAAACTTTTGTGGTAACCACGAAATCAAATATAAAAAGAAAACGCCAATCCAAGTTAGCCAATAGCGAGGGCCTAAAAATGAGGCTTTAAAAGGAGATGAGGTGACCACAAAATACTCTCTAAAATAAAAACGCTAGTTTAACGCTTCACATAATAAAATACAAAAAGCCAGCAATGGCTGGCTTTAAGCGTTACTAATTAACTTATTAGGCTTTTTTTAAACCTTGGTTTATGCTGCGTAAATCGGCGCTTGTTAGTGTACCAGCCGCTTGCTTTAAGCGAAGCGTAGATAACACGTAACGATAGCGCACATCAGCTAAGTTACGTTTAGCATTATATAAATTTTGTGTGCTTACAAGCACATCAACGATAGTACGGGTACCTACTTCAAAGCCCGCTTCAGTGGCTTTAAGTGCACTTTGCGCTGATACCACAGCTTGCTCTAAGGCTTTGTAAGTTGCGATGTCTGATACAACTTGGTTGTATGAAGTAATTACGGTACGCGTTACGGCGCGGTAGTTAGTTTCGTAATCTTGACTTGCAGAAACATAAAACGCACGGGCTTGTTTAGTTGCCGCAACGGTTGCGCCACCTGTGTACAGCGGTACACTCAAATTAACCGCAACCGATGTTGAATCGGCACGTGGTTGGTCGTTAAAGCTTAAACCATTTATATTTTGATCAGTTAACGAGTCACCGTAGCTGGCATCAAGTGTTAACTTAGGGTAGTGACCCGCTTTAGCTAGCGTAATTTGATCTTTAGCAATATCAAGTGTCACTTTTGATACTTGTAAGCTGA
Source organism: Pseudoalteromonas sp. P1-13-1a (assembly GCF_001401875.1). Taxonomy (NCBI): domain Bacteria; kingdom Pseudomonadati; phylum Pseudomonadota; class Gammaproteobacteria; order Alteromonadales; family Pseudoalteromonadaceae; genus Pseudoalteromonas; species Pseudoalteromonas sp. P1-13-1a. The sequence goes on from NZ_LKDV01000030.1 coordinate 2,478, forward strand.
TATTGTTGTTTTCAGCGACTTTCACAAAGTCAGTCGGTTTTTTAATCGGTTTTACCGTTGAAAATGTGTCGGTGTTTAAAAAATCAAGCTTTGCATGGTATTTACCGGTGATTTCACGCAGTTGCTCGCGTGCTGTTTCAACAGCATTGCTAGCAATAATTTCTTGTGCTACTGAGTTATCATATTGTGCTTGCGCCTCATGCACGTCTGTAATCGCTGTAAGACCAACTGCGTAGCGCTGTTTTGTTTGCTCTAACTGACGTTCTATGGCGCGCTTTTCGGCTTGCACAAATTCAAGGTTATCAATGGCGCTTAATACGTTAAAATAGCCCTCAGCCACGCGCACAATTAAGTTTTGTTTGGCGTTATCGTATTGTGCATTGGCTTGCAGTGCTTGTTTTTCGGCAATATCAAGTGTGTTCCAAGCACCTAGGTCAAATAAGGTTTGGCTTAAACTAACACCGCGAGTGAATTGGTCGGTTTCGCTATTGATTTTAACTTGGTCAGCTAAGTTACCAACGCTCTGAAAAGAGGTAGAATCGCTTTTTTCATAGCCCATGCTTACGCCAATTTGCGGCAGTAATGCACTCATTGCTAAGTCGCTTTCGTAAGATTGCGCATCAGCTTGCGCTTTCGCTTTTAAAACAGTGGGATCGTTAGCAGTAGCAATTTCAAAAACTTGCATTAAATCTTCAGCACTTGCTGTGGTTGTGCCTAATGCGCACGATAAACTAACGAGCGCTGCAAGGATGTTTTTTTTCATGTTAGGTTCAGTCCTTAGACAAATTTTGTACTAAAAGCATGGTAACGTGTTTTGACCAATAACTAAAAAAGAAATTGGTAAAACAGTATGTTCAAATGTAACAGAATATATTAACAAACTTTAATCGTTCAAATAAGCGGGATGTATAATATGGCAGATAAAAGCCTGGTGCAATTTACACATAAAGATGTGAGCTTAAAAGCAGTTAAAAGTCTGTATAATGGCTTTTTTAAGGTGGATATGTATGAGTTTGAGCATAGCCTGTTTAATGGTGGTACATCGCAACTTATAAAGCGTGAAATATTAGAGCGGGGCGATGCAATCGCTGTTCTACCTTATGATGTAACTACGCAAAGTGTCCTTTTAATAGAGCAAATACGTATTGGTGCTATTAACAGCAAACACTCGCCCTGGCTGCTAGAATGTATTGCCGGTATGACCGATGGCAGCACCGATTATGAGAGTGTGGTAAAAAAAGAAGCCTATGAAGAGGCTGGGCTTGAGCTTACAGAACTTGAATTTATGCTTTCTTACCTTTCAAGTCCGGGTGGGACCACTGAGCGCTTACATTTATACTTAGCACGAGCAGATTTAAGCCAAGTACAAAGTGGTGTTTACGGCCTAGAAAGCGAAGGTGAAGATATTAAAACCCATATTTTAACCCTTGATGATGCGCTTTCGCGCCTCAATAACGGGGAAATAGATAACGCGGCAACGGTAATCTGTTTACAGTGGTTGGCGTTAAATCGAGAAAAAATAAGCAGTAAGTGGACATAATTTAACTTTTTAATACGGCGGTACTTTGACAGCACTTTTAGCAACCCAACGATATATTCAGAGCCTCCCAAAGTACATGACACTTTGCGAGCATAATTACGTGCGTCTTTCAAAACTATTACCTAAAGAGCGTAGCGCGAATAGCGTGCGTGAAATTAAATTAGGTCATAGTGAATTTGCCATTATCATTGACGATAGTGCTAAGTACACATTGGATATTTCTATCAAACAGCTAACAGGGATGGTTAAAGGCGTTTCTCCTTTGTATTTAACAGTCAGGCTTTATCAAGATGCAAAAGTGGCTGAAATTATTCATCACGATTACCATCAACGGATAAAACCCTCCTATGGTTATCCAAACCCCAAAATGCACCAAAAAGATGAAAAGTATCAACTTAATGCATTTTTATATGACTGGTTAGTAGCCTGTGTAGAGCATGGCCAAGCAGTACTAAATTGGGATATAAACAATGGCTTGGTTTGATGAGCATTATCACTTTAATACCTCATCGCTGCGTGTTGCGCACATAACCGATAGCCATTTATTTGCCGACCCTAACGCAGAGTACTTTAACGTAAACACCGCCGCGCATTTTGCACAAGCATTAGCGCACATGGCCACGCAGTCATTAGATGCGGTTATATTTGGTGGTGATTTAACACAAGATCATAGTTTTGAATCTTATTTATTATTTGCTGAGCTTATTAATAACGCTGATTTGACCTGCCCAGTATTTTGGGTACCAGGCAATCATGATGAGATTGCCATGCTTAATCGCATCAGTGGTGGGCAAATAGTGTCAGCTAAACGCATTCTCGCACAAGGGTTTGAGCTGTTACTCATTAATTCAAAAGGGCCTACACCTGCAGGGTGGGTATCTCGCGAGCACTTAAATGAAATCACGGAGTATTTAGCAAGTTCGCAATCGCAGCATGTGGTGTTTTGTCATCACAACCCGCTTGCTATTAATGGCTACCTAGATAAACACATGCTCGAAAACGGCCCGCAATTATTAAACGTATTAGTGAATAGTGGCAATGTTGGCGGACTATTTCATGGCCATGTACACAATCAATACATGCAAACTTTTAGAGGGCTGAGTATTTATGCAACCCCAGCCAGCTCGGTGCAATTTACAAAAAATAGCCCGCAATGGCACCAAGAAAACCTCGGCCCCGCTTATCGAATGTTGCATTTAACTAAACAGGACAATGCTTTAACAGTTAAAACGGATGTTGTATGGTTAAACGCGTAATTTATATTCATGGTTTTAATAGTTCTGAAAAATCATATAAAGCTGTGCGCTTTGGCGAGCTTATGGCAAACTATGACGTTGACTATTGTGTACCACGTTTAAATCACGAGCCCTTACAAGCTATTTTGCAGCTTGAGCATTTATTAACGCCAGATACCGCGTTACTTGGGAGCTCATTAGGTGGGTTTTATGCCACCTATTTGTCGCAGCGTTATAACCTGCGAGCAGCACTAATAAACCCAGCAGTAGCACCGTTTAACTTATTAGCGCCGCTTATTGGCCACAATTATAATCCGTATCAAGATTATCATTATGAGTTAAATAGCAGCCACATGGATGCATTAAAAGCATTGTATGTGCCTAAATTAACATCGCCCAAACTGCTTTATTTGTTACAGCAAACGGGAGATGAAGTGTTAAATTATCAACACGCAGTAAATTATTTTTCACAATGCAAACAGTTAGTTGAGTTTGGTGGCGATCACAGCTTTGTAGGTTTTGAACGCACCTTAGATAGTATTGTAGAGTTTCTTAAATTACCTAAAACAAATTAGCCTAAGCGCATAAAAAGATAAAAATTATGAGTCAGCAAAATTATAATGCCGAAGCCATTGAGGTTCTCAATGGATTAGAGCCGGTAAAACGCCGCCCAGGTATGTACACCGATACGGTACGTCCGAATCATTTAGGCCAAGAAGTTATTGATAACAGTGTCGATGAGGCCATGGCGGGCCATGCCACTAAAATTGATGTGATCTTACACGAAGATAACTCACTTGAAGTTATAGACGATGGCCGTGGTATGCCGATAGATATTCACCCAGAAGAAGGCATTCCGGGGGTGGAGCTGATTTTTACCAAGCTACATGCAGGTGGTAAATTCTCAAATAAAAACTACCAGTTTTCGGGCGGTTTACATGGCGTAGGTATTTCGGTTGTAAATGCGTTATCTACACGTGTAGAGGTTACCGTAAGGCGCGATGCACAACAGTACAGAATGGCCTTTGAAAACGGTGATAAAGTTGAAGACTTAAATGTCATAGGCACCGTGGGTAAGCGCAATACGGGTACAACGGTTCGATTTTGGCCTGATGCGAGTTACTTCGACTCAGCTAACTTTTCTATTACTAAATTAAACCATTTATTAAAAGCAAAAGCGGTTTTATGCCCAGGTTTGCGCATTAAGTTTGTCAATAAACAAACAAAAGAAACGCAAGAATGGTTTTACGAAACAGGCTTAAAAGATTATTTAATTGAGGCTGTTAAAGGCTTTGAAGTACTGCCAAAAGACCCATTTGTAGGTGAGTTTTCAAGCTCGATTGAAGGAGCCGATTGGGCTGTTGTATGGCAGCCTGAAGGCGGCGAGTCGATTGCCGAGAGCTATGTAAACCTAATTCCTACCGCACAAGGTGGTACTCACGTAAATGGTTTGCGACAAGGCTTACTTGAAGCAATGCGCGAATTTTGTGAATTTAGAAACTTATTACCGCGTGGCGTAAAGCTTACCCCTGATGACATTTGGGAGCGCTGTAGCTATGTGTTATCGGTAAAAATGCAAGACCCACAATTTGCTGGCCAAACCAAAGAAAAGCTTTCTTCTCGCTCATGTGCAGCGTTTGTAGCTGGCGTGGTTAAGGATTCTTTTAGCCTATGGTTAAACGAGCACACAGATACCGCTGAACTGCTTGCCGAATTGTGTATTTCAAATGCACAGCGTCGTTTACGTGCAGCAAAAAAAGTGGTGCGTAAACGCGTTACCTCAGGCCCTGCACTGCCTGGTAAGTTGACAGACTGTAGTGCAGCCGATAACGACCGTACCGAACTATTTTTGGTAGAGGGGGACTCAGCTGGCGGCTCAGCTAAGCAGGCTCGCGATCGTGAGTTTCAGGCAATAATGCCGCTGCGTGGTAAAATCTTGAATACGTGGGAAGTAGAGTCAGGGCAAATATTAGCCTCGCAAGAGGTGCACGATATTTCGGTGGCGCTGGGTATTGACCCAGACTCAAGTGATTTAACCGGCCTGCGTTATAATAAAATTTGTATATTGGCCGATGCTGACTCGGATGGTTTGCACATTGCTACTTTATTGTGTGCATTGTTCGTACGTCACTTTCCGCAGCTGGTTAAAGCAGGGCATGTTTATGTAGCGATGCCTCCGCTGTTTAGAATCGATATTGGTAAAGAGGTTTATTACGCCCTCGATGAAGACGAAAAAACAGGTATTTTAGCCCGCATAGAGGCTGAGAAAAAACGCGGCAAGGTTAACGTGCAACGATTCAAAGGGCTGGGCGAAATGAACCCCCTACAGCTGCGCGAAACCACAATGGATCCAAACACGCGCCGCTTAGTGCAACTTACACTTGATGAAGAAGAGCAAACATTAGAAATGATGGATATGCTACTTGCTAAAAAACGCTCATCAGACAGACGCCAGTGGCTAGAAGATCATGGTAATAAAGCACAAGTTTAATAGGCTTGTGTTTAACACTTGGAGAGGCAAATGAATAAAATACTAGGAAGTTTATTGTTGCTTGGCTTAACAACAGCCCCAGCAATGGCAAAAGACATACTAGACAAACTCACCGTAGCACCTGGGTTTGAAGTAAGCTTATTTGCTGATAATGTTGAAAACGCGCGCCAAATAGCAGTATCAAAAAAAGGCATTGTTTACGCAGGTTCTCGTAAAGCCGGAAATGTATATGCGTTAATTGATCATAACAGCGATGGTGTAGCCGATAAAAAAATGGTAATTGCTGAAGGGTTAAACATGCCCTCTGGGCTAGCAATTAAAGATGGCGATTTATACGTAGGAGAAGTACACCGTATTATTCGCTTTAAAAACGTCGATACACAGCTAAAAGACCCTAAATTTGATGTTGTTTACAATGCGTTGCCATCGGATCGTCACCACGGGTGGAAGTTTTTACGTTTTGCGCCCACCGGCGAGCTTATTATTCCGGTTGGTGTACCGTGTAATATATGCGCCGAAGATGAGCGCTACGGACGTATTTTTGCATTAGATGTAGAAACTAAACAAATTAAAACAATAGCCCAAGGGGTACGTAACTCGGTAGGCTTTGATTTTCACCCCAGCACGCAAGCGCTTTGGTTTAGTGATAATGGCCGCGATATGATGGGTGATGACATCCCACCGGATGAAATTAACCGCGTAAGTAAAGAAAACGAGCACTTTGGTTTCCCTTACGTTCACGCCGGTGCCATTTTAGACCCTGAGTTTGGTAAAGGTAAAAACATGAGCGACTACAGTGCGCCAGCGCTTGCACTAGGTGCTCACGTTGCGCCTTTAGGTATTCATTTTTACACCGGCAAACAGTTCCCAGCTAATTACAAAGAGCAGTTATTTGTAGCGGAACACGGCTCATGGAATCGAACAAAAAAGTCTGGTTATAAAGTGGCTTTAGCCAATGTAGAACAAGGGCGTATTACTAAATACACACCGTTTATTACCGGCTTTATGCATAACGAAACAACATTTGGACGCCCAGTTGCATTTGCACAATTAAATGACGGCAGTCTGCTGATAAGCGACGATTACGCAAACGTGATCTACCGCGTAAGCTATAAGAAAAACTAGGTAAGCTTTAATGAGTGATACAGATACCTTGCTGATGCAAGGAATTGAACAACAAACAATGGGGCGCTTTACCGAAGACGCCTACTTAAATTACTCTATGTACGTAATTATGGACCGTGCATTACCGCATGTTGGTGATGGTTTAAAACCGGTTCAACGTCGTATTATTTATGCTATGAGCGAGCTGGGATTATCGGCCGCGGCTAAATATAAAAAATCGGCTCGTACGGTAGGTGATGTATTAGGTAAATACCACCCGCATGGCGACAGTGCCTGTTACGAGGCTATGGTATTAATGGCGCAGCCGTTTTCTTACCGCTACCCGCTGGTGGATGGCCAAGGTAACTGGGGTGCAGCAGATGACCCTAAATCGTTTGCGGCCATGCGTTATACCGAAGCGCGCTTATCAAAGTTCTCTGAGGTATTACTTAAAGAGCTAGGCCAAGGCACCGTTGATTGGACGCCAAACTTTGACGGCACCATGGATGAGCCATTAGTACTACCTGCACGTTTACCGCATATTTTATTAAATGGCGTAACCGGTATTGCGGTAGGTATGGCAACTGATATTCCACCACATAATGTGCGCGAAGTGGCCAGTGCGTGTTGTTTATTACTTGATAAGCCTAAAACTGAGCTTGATGAATTACTTGAGCTTGTACACGCGCCTGATTACCCAACCGACGCTGAAATAATTACCCCAAAAGCCGATATTCATAAAATATACAAAACCGGCCGAGGCTCAATTAAAATGCGCGCGGTGTATACTGAAGAGCACGGCGATATCGTGATTACTGCGCTGCCACATCAATGTTCTGGGGCTAAGGTGCTTGAGCAAATAGCGGCGCAAATGAATGCTAAAAAGCTGCCAATGGTTGCCGACTTACGTGATGAGTCTGATCACGAAAATCCAACCCGCATCGTGATAGTACCGCGTTCAAACCGCATTAAAGCTGAGCCGTTAATGGCGCACTTATTTGCCACTACCGACCTTGAAAAAAACTACCGTGTAAATTTAAACATGCTAGGCCTTGATGGCCGCCCACAAGTGAAAGACTTACGCAGTATTTTATCTGAGTGGTTAACGTTTAGACGTGAAACAGTACGTAGGCGTTTACAGCACCGTTTAGATAAGGTGCTGGCGCGGTTGCATATTTTAGAAGGTTTACTCGCTGCCTTTTTAAATATTGACGAAGTGATTGAAATTATACGCACAGAGGATAAACCAAAACCTGTGTTAATGGAGCGCTTTGAGTTAACCGAAATCCAAGCCGAAGCTATTTTAGAGTTAAAACTTCGTCATTTAGCAAAACTAGAAGAGTTTAAAATACGTGGCGAGCAGGATGAGTTGGCCAAAGAGCGCGACAAGTTAGAGCTTACCTTAGGCTCAGACCGTCGTATGTCAACGCTCCTTAAAAAAGAAATTCAAGAAGCGGCCGACATGTACGGCGACGAACGTCGCTCACCGGTTATTGAGCGTGTAGAAGCTAAAGCACTTAGTGAAAAAGATTTAATACCGTCAGAGTCGGTAACCGTTGTGCTTTCTGATAAAGGGTGGGCACGTGTTGGTAAAGGCCATGACATCGACGTAGAGGGGCTAAATTACCGGGCGGGTGATGAATACAAAGCCTCAGCTAAAGGGAAGAGTAATCAGCCAGCGGTATTTTTAGACTCTGCGGGGCGTGCATTTGCAACGGATGCGCACAGCTTGCCATCGGCACGAAGCCAAGGTGAGCCCATGACAGGGCGCTTTAACCTCACCACAGGCGCTAATTTTGAGCATGTGGTAATGGGTGAAGACAATCAAGTACTACTTATGGCGTCGGATGCAGGTTATGGCTTTATAACCGAGTTTAAAGATTTAGTAAGTAAAAATAAAAACGGTAAAGCCTTGGTAAGCGTGCCAAAGGGCGGCATTTTACTATCACCCATAAGAGTGAACGATGTAGCGACCGATTACTGCATGGCTATTTCGAACGAAGGACGAATGCTGTTATTTCCATTGCGCGATTTACCAAAACTGGGTAAAGGTAAAGGCAATAAAATCATCTCTATTCCGGGTGCTAAAGTACAAGCACGTGAAGAGTTTGTAAAAGTACTTGCTGTAGTACCGCAAGGCAGTAGCGTTACACTCCATGCTGGTAAACGAAAGCTAACGCTCAAACCGGGTGACTTGGAGCATTATCATGGCGAGCGTGGACGCAGAGGTAATAAGTTACCTCGAGGCTTACAACGTGTTGATGAAGCTGTTGTCGAGTTTACGCCGGCTGATGAGCAAAGTGATGACACGTTAGCTGAGGAATAAACCCGTAATAGATACCTCTAACGGCCTGCTTTTGCAGGCCGTTTTTGTTTACCCTGTGTTTTTCAGCTTACAGCTGTTCGCTATTGTCTCGAGTTCGTCATAAAATCACGTTATAATAGTGAAATATGCGCGGCTTATAGCGCATTGCACACACATTTTGGAGAAAAGTTTGTTAGCTGTTATACGTATTTTAATTATGGTGCTGTTTATATTTTTCAGCTGCGTGTTTGGGTTGTTACTGTCAATTGTGAGGCCGTTTCATCCTAACAATGTGCATGTGATTGCGGGTTGGTTTGCTTCGATGGCTAAAATGCTTGGAGTTAAACTTGTATTAAAACGCCACCCTGATGCAAAAAATATTGGCCCTGCAGTGTATATATCTAACCATCAAAACAATTATGACTTATTTACCGTACCTGCCATGGTGCCTAAAAATTGCGTAAGTTTAGGCAAAAAAAGTTTAAAGTGGATCCCATTTTTTGGCCAGCTTTATTGGTTGTCGGGAAACATATTAATAGATAGAGCAAATCGCTCTAAAGCAGCAGGTACAATTTCAAAAGCCGCTGAAAAAATTAAACAAAATGGTTTATCTGTTTGGGTTTTCCCTGAAGGCACTCGAAGCTACGGTCGTGGTTTGTTGCCTTTCAAAACGGGGGCATTTCATACCGCTTTAAGCGCAGATGTACCCATAGTACCGGTATGTATGAGCACAACAGATAAAACTATTAAGCTAAACCGCTGGGATAATGGTACAATTTACATTGAAATGTTAGCGCCTATATCACTTGATAAAGAAGTGAGTGCCCGTGAACAGGCCACTCAAGTGCATAGTATTATGGCTGCTAAAATAACTGAATTAGATGCTCAAGTGAGAGATAAATAATGGAAAACTGGCGTGAAATAAGTGAAGACATCGTAAGTTCACTACTTGAAGATGGCTCTGATCCTGAAATACTTTATGAAGTTGAGCATCATTTTGTATGCGAAGATTTTAGCAAATTAGAGCAAGCTGCGCTGGCTGCTTTTAAATTAGGCTACGATGTTGAAGAGCCGGCAGAGCTTGAGCTAGAAGATGGCAGCAAAATTTGGAGCTTTGATATTGTCGTCGAAGCTGAGCTAGACGTTGAAGTTATAATGGAAGACGTTGAGAAACTTGCAGCCCTAGCTGTTGAGTGTGACGTTGAGTACGACGGTTGGGGCACTTACTTTCAAGAGTAAGGCGTTAGCTAGTTGATAAAAGCGAGCATTTATATGCTCGCTTTTTTGTGTTTAGGGCAACATGATTCTTTAAACTTTTGCCTATTTTAGATATTAATGCACATTTTTTAGTGTAATGGCGCACTAATCCCCGCCTTTATTTTGCCTTATTTAACGGCAAAAAATATAATTTTTTAGTATTACCAATTTTATTTTTGTTATAACCAATTATTATTTTTCATGTAAAAATTTAATTTATCTAAATTTATTCATTAAAAGTTAAGCTTGCTATATTTTTATTGGTAATAGAGTTTTTCCGGCGTACTACTTATTTATTAAATAGAAAAAATATTTTTATTTATCGCTAATCTGTCCCTAATATATAACCTGTTGAATAGCTAACATTATTTAAAGTTTTCAAATACAATTATTAATAAAACTAATACTTATTTGCTATTAGATTTGCTGTTGACATATTGGTAACAAAAAATATAGCCTTTACCTCGCCATGCGGCATTAATATTGGTAAGTCCAATTTGGGGTTTTATATTGATTTTTGCAACCTGAATTGTCTTGCCAAATCAATTCATACACAAAAGTAGAAACCTGTTTATACAGTGTGATCTAAGTTTTAGTGGCTACCACAAAACTAAGTAGTTAGGTTATTTTTATGTTCAGGTTTAAAGGAATAAAGATAATGATTAACCATAAAAAACTGTTTTTTTACAGCGCAATTGCGACAAGCTCAGCACTATCACATGCTGCAACAATTAATAATGCAGGCTTTGAAAGTGGCTTTAGTAACTGGAACGAAACTGACCCAGCCGCTATTTCCTCAGATGCTTACAGTGGCTCAAAATCGCTAAAAATTCAGGGTAGCCCAGCACGCGTTTATCAAGTAGTCGATGTGCAGCCTAACACTGAATACACCCTAAGCGCTTATGTGCTCGGTAAAGGTCAAATTGGTGTAAACGACTTAAATGGTTTATTTAAAAACCAAACCTTTAATGTTTCTTCGTGGACTAAAGTAACAAAAACATTTACTACGGCTAATACCAATTCACTGCAGGTTTTCGCTAAACATTACAATAACACCAGCGATGTACGATTTGATAATTTTGCCTTGGTTGAGGGTAGTGGCAGCAATGATGGCGGCTCAGATGGCGGCAGCGATAACTCAAATGGTTCAACAATTCCTAGCAGCATTACCAGTGGCAGCATTTTTGATTTAGAAGGGGATAACCCCAATCCTTTAGTTAACGATAGTACTTTGGTGTTTGTCCCGTTAGAGGCGCAACATATTACGCCTAATGGTAATGGCTGGCGTCATGAGTATAAGGTAAAAGAAAGCCTGCGCGTTGCTATGACTCAAACCTATGAAGTGTTCGAAGCTACGGTAAAGGTGGAAATGTCTGACGGTGGAAAAACGATTGTATCACAGCACCATGCAAGCGATACCGGCACTATATCTAAAGTGTATGTATCAGATACTGATGAATCGGGCTTTAATGATAGCGTAGCGAACAACGGAATTTTTGATGTGTACGTACGTTTACGTAATACCAGCGGTAATGAAGAAAAGTTTGCTCTAGGTACTATTACCAGTGGTGAGTCATTCAACTTACGAGTGGTTAATAACTACGGTGATGTTGAGGTGACGGCTTTTGGTAATTCGTTTGGTATACCGGTAGAGGATGATTCGCAGTCATACTTTAAGTTTGGTAACTACTTGCAATCACAAGACCCATACACATTAGATAAATGTGGTGAGGCCGGTAACTCTAACTCGTTTAAAAACTGTTTTGAGGATTTAGGCATTACAGAATCAAAAGTGACGATGACCAATGTGAGTTATACGCGCCAAACTAATTAATCAGCGACTCAATCACGGCCACTCACCTGAGTGGCCGCATTAAAAATTTTTTTATAACCACTTTTTATTTTTAAAATACAGCCCTATACCACCTGTAAGCACAATCAAAAAAATCACAAATGTACTAAATGCATAGGGGTTTTCGGTCCCAGGTATACCGCCTACATTTACCCCTAAAAGGCCTGTTAAAAAGCCCAGCGGTAAAAAAAGCGCCGCCACAACTGACATAACGTACATGCGTTGATTTAGTTGCTCAGACACTTGGTTGGTAATGGTTTGCTGAATAATTTGTGCGCGCTCTATAGCGCTATCTAGCTCTTCTAAATAGCGAATAAGTAAGTTAGTGGTTTCGTTTAGTTTTGCTTTATCTTCATCTTTAAGCCAAAGGTAGTGGTTATTTATCAGTAAACTTAGCGCTTCTTTTTGTGGTTTTAAGTAACGTTTCAAGGCAATAGTTTGACGCCGTAGTTGTGATAAACCTTGGTTATCAAATTTTTTGCTTGGCTCGTCTATTTCCTCTTCAAATTCATCCAAGGTTTCATCGAGCTTATTAATGACACTTTGCATCCGTGATGTCAGCTTTTGGGTTATACAGCAAACCAGCTCAGAAATAGAGCATGGGCCTTGGCCAGCATTAAGCTCTGCTAATATATCTTGGATTGAAAGTAAGCGACGCTTGCGCGTAGTAATAACTATTGATTCGTTAATAAATAATCGAATTGAAACCATGTCCTCAGGGCTTTGTGCAGGATTTAAATTTACACCACGTAAAAACAGCATATGGCCATTGGTACTGGGTGTTAAGCGTGGGCGAGTTTCATCAGCAATAAGCGAATCAAGCTCAAAGTCACTAAGATGTTCTTGGTTTTTTAACCACGTTACTGCCTCGCTTTGGCTGTAGTCCATATGTATCCACAGTTTACCTTGTTTAGGGTGCCAGTTATTTAAATCGCGAGTGTTTTCTATGGCGTGCGCACCACCTTTTTCGTCAAGCACCAATGCATGCAGTAAACCATTAATCATATTTAAGGCCTATATAATAGTGTGTTTTTAATACAAATAACTATAGCGTATCTGCAAAGTGCTTTTTTAAAGCTACCTTAATTTTTTAGTCAGTTAGCTTTAAGGCTTAATCCCATATGCAGCCTTTAATTGCTAAATAAAACGCTAAGCAACAAGGTGGGCATTGTGTGGTCAGTTTCTATAAAAGATCAATTTAATTTACTCATCGACTAGATAAATTTATTTCGCTGGTGTTTTTTTCGCCTTAGCGTATAAGTCACTTTTTTATTAAGGGCACATTTATGACAGCAAAGTTGACCGTGGGTTGGCGTGAGTGGTTGAGTTTACCGGAGCTTGGTATCGAGAAGATTAAAGCAAAGGTGGATACTGGCGCCCGCACCTCATGTATTCATGCAGTTAATATTGAAGAGTACCAAAAAAATGGCGAAAAATGGGTGAAATTTATAGCGCAACCATTACAAGGTGATGAACAAACACAGGTTAAATGCTCCGCGAAGGTTAAAAAAATTAAAGCTGTAACCAGTTCAAGTGGGCAAAAAGAAATGCGCTATTTTATAGAGACCACACTACATGCAGGCCAACATAGCTGGCCTATTGAAGTGACGCTAACAAATAGAGCAACAATGAAATTTAGGATGTTACTTGGCCGTACAGCCATGGAAAACCACTTAGTCGTTAACCCGGCTTTATCACATTTATTAGATAGTTAAGGTTTTAACTATGAAAATTGGTATTTTATCTCGCAGCAGTAGTTTGTATTCAACGCGACGCCTAATAGAAGCGGCAGAAGCCCGCGGGCATGAAGTAAAAGTAATTGATGCGCTACGTTGTTATATGAACATAAACTCACAGCAGCCAGAAATTCACTATCGTGGTGAAAATTTAAAAGATTTTGACGCCATTGTTCCACGTATTGGGGCATCGGTAACGTTTTATGGCTGCTCAGTGTTGCGACAGTTTGAAATGATGGGGGTTTACCCGGTTAATGAATCAGTGGCTATTTCTCGTTCGCGCGACAAATTACGCTCACTTCAGCTGTTATCACGTAAAGGTGTAGGCATGCCGGTAACAGGTTTTGCCAGTAAGCCAGATGATGTAAAAGACCTACTAGAAATGGTAGGGGGGACACCTGTGGTTATTAAGCTACTTGAAGGCACACAAGGCATTGGTGTTGTACTGGCCGAAACGCGTAAAGCAGCTGAAAGTGTGATTGAAGCGTTTATGGGCTTAAAAGCCAATATTATGGTTCAAGAATACATTAAGGAAGCTGGCGGTGCCGACATTCGGTGTTTTGTATTAGGGGATAAAGTAATAGCGGCCATGAAGCGCCAAGCGCAAGAAGGCGAGTTTCGCTCAAACCTTCACCGTGGTGGTAGCGCAACATTAGTACGCATTACCCCAGAAGAGCGTAAAACAGCTGTTGCTGCAGCAAAAGCAATGGGCTTAAATGTAGCGGGTGTTGATTTACTTCGCTCATCACGTGGGCCACTGGTTATGGAAGTGAATTCTTCTCCAGGGCTTGAAGGGATTGAAGTAGCAACAGGTAAAGATATTGCTGGTATGGTCATCGAATTTATCGAAAAAAACGCTGCTATTAAAGGAACCGCAACCCGTGGCAAAGGTTAAAATTAATCGCCCTTTTACTTTATTAGAGGAAAGTATTGGGGTGGGCGAGCGCAAAACTCTCGCGTTGGAGGCCGCTAAACTTTACACCCATTCACCACTTAATATTCCTATTGAGGTGGTTAATGGTGTGATGGAAGGCCCTGTTTTAATGATATGTGCAGCTATTCATGGTGATGAGCTAAATGGTGTAGAAGTTGTGCGCCAGCTGCTATCTAAAATAGATGTAAGCCAATTACGCGGAACCATAATTGCCGTGCCAATTGTTAATGTGTTTGGCTTTATTCATAAGTCGCGTTATTTACCCGATAGACGCGATATGAACCGCAGCTTTCCGGGCTCTGAACGAGGATCGCTGGCGGGGCGTATGGCGCATATGTTTTTTAATCAGGTGGCGGTACATTGTACCCACATTATTGATTTACATACCGGCGCTATCCATCGTACTAACTTACCGCAAATACGCGCTAACTTAGATGATGAAGCAACCGCTGAGATGGCTAAAGCATTCGGCACACCCGCGGTTATAAATGCTTCACTTCGTAATGGCTCATTACGAAGTGAAGCCGCTAATTTAGGTATACCGGTTATTACTTACGAAGCGGGTGAGGCCTTACGCTTTGACCCTATAGCCATTGCAGCTGGAGTACAGGGTGTGGACTATGTGATGCGGCATTTAAAAATGGTCCGTGGCAAGCGCCCTAAAAAACTGCCCGATCCTATTATTGCCGGTTCTACAAGTTGGATACGCGCTGAGGTAGATGGCATTGTACGCGCGCAGGTATCGCTGGGTGAACACGTAGAAAAAGGCCAAGTGCTGGCATATATAAGTAGCCCATTAGGTGATGCTGAGCTTGAGCTTTTAGCGCCTAAAGGCGGTATTGTAATAGGTCAGCAAACTATGCCACTGGTAAACGAGGGGGATGCGGTGTTTCACCTTGCTTATTTTGCAAATGCAAATAGCCTAGTAGAGCAGCAGTTAGAGCATTTTATTGACGAAATAAATGATTTAGATGAAGAGCTTAAAACAGCGGAGCTAAATAATTAGCATTGTGTTAGCTAGTAAAAAGCCGCAGTAGGTAATTTATCTACTGCGGCTTTTTTGTGAACATGACTTTTTAAACTATGTTTTTTTAGAGCCAATTATGCGTTTTATTACCGGCGCTTTAGTAGGCTTTGGCTCCTTATTTAACACCATTACAGGGCGGGTAACAAACAGGTTATTAGGATAAACAACTCTATGCCCATCTACATGTTCAAGGAGTACGTTCATTAAACCTAATTCGACTATGCGTCCTTCTATGTGGTTTGCGCCATCAACAATACGTACCCAATTACCTACATGAAAACCGTTTTGGATAAACATGAGTAAAAAAGCGGTAAGGTTACTAAGCAGCGACCAAGCGGCAAATAAAGCGACTCCAAGCATTGCAAATAATGATGAGCCAAGTACTAATAACCCGCGCAGCTCAATGCCCCAAAATATCAGCACTAAACACAGTACAACAAACGCTAAAATGATTTTTAATAAAAGCTCAGCCCTAAATTTACGATGAACATCTACTTTTCCTTTAATGGCTTTTTCGAGCAGTTTTTTTGTTGCTTTTAATAACAGTGGAAAAAGTAAAACGGCAATAAGGGTAACAATTAATTTATATTGTGTACCCATTAGCTCTAAAAGCGTAAACAATTCCAAAGTGAGATCCCGTACTGTTTTTAGGAAAATTTAAAACGCGAGTGTAACGCTTTCGTTTATTACCCGCTATTTAAAAAGTGTTTTTTACACTCACAAGCCATTGCACCGAATCAACATCATCGTAGCCATCTAGTGGAGCGGCAATATCAAGGTGGATCATGGTGCCAGAGTTTGCTCTGCTTGGCGCTAAGCGCAAACCCACCCCAACATTTTTTAAAACATGATCGTTCTCGCCGTTATCTTCATCGTTAAACCAAGCGCGGCCAACATCAACAAAGCCCGCTGCACCTACTTTAAATAACTGCAGTAAATCGTACTCCCAGTAATAGCGTTTTTCTAGGCTGACTAAAAAGCTTCGGTCGCCGTGCTGGTAATCCATGGGATAGCCACGAAGGCCTGTTTCGCCGCCAAGTGTTAGCTGCTTATCGGCAGTTAGGTTTTTAGCATACTGGGCGCGGGCTTTAACAAACCAGGATTGGTTTTCGCTGGTATTTAAGTAGTACTGCACTTCGCTGGTGGCCAAAAAGTTTTCAAGCTGTTTTTGCTCTTTATTCCAATAACCATCCACTTGTGCACTAAAACGCCACAGCGTTCTGTCGGTAGTAAAGTGCGCTTTTTTAGCTTTTAACGAATACACGGCTCTGCTGTCATCATTACTAAGAGACTCATCGGAGTAACCTAAAAGCGCTTTAATGTTCCAGCCTAAATTTAAATCTTCTGTTCGCGAAATACTGTCAAAATTACGTACTTTTATATAACTGTCTTCAAACCAATGACCGCTAACATAGGGGTAACTTAGCTGCCTATCTTTGGCTAAGGGAGCAAAGGTTGTTTCTATTTCTGCAAAGCTGTCTTCTTGGTTTACATAGCCAAGTGTCAATCGCTGCGTCCAGCTATCAGATAATGCTTTAGAGTGACCTAAAAAAGCGCTAAAAAAATTGGTTGTTTGATCAAACTCGCTGTATTCGTCACCCCGGCGATACAGCGCCTCTTCTCTTTGTTCAGAAAAGCTTTTAATACCATAGCTATAGGGCGTATCTATGGCATAAAACGGGTAAGTTAACTCTAATAAGTGGCGTTTACCATCGCTGTTATCGGCATATTCTAAGCGCCCGCGATACCGGCTTGATAATATATTAGGATCGTCATAAACAAATAAATAACCATTGCGATCGCTGTCGGTGGTGCGTGAAAACGATAAACGCTTACCCCAACCTAGTAAGTTCGACTCGCGAAAACCTATGCTCGATTTATTTTCGCCACCGCTGCGGCTAAAGCTTATTTCGGGTAGTAAGGTCCATAAATCGCGAGTTACTACGGTTACATCTACGTTGCCGTCGCAGTTTTCAATCGCGCTTATTTGCGCATCGTATAAATAGTTTTGTTGGCGTAATAAACGCTCTGACTCAGCGAGTTTTCTGGCATTGTAATTATCGCCTTGTTTAAATAACAAAATATTACTAATTACATCTGGCTCTGTTTGGATATGCGCACGGTTAGCAAAACGAAAAAGCGCGTTATTTTCCTCTTCCCGTTCGGTATTAAACACATTGAGTTGTTTAAGGGTAATTGACGCTATTTGAGCATCGCTGCGGCTATTAACGAGCGTGGTTGTATCTTCAACTTCGCGGCGTAAATTATTGCTTTTATTTGAGTGCGATTGCACTGTGGGGCAGCTGCTAGTTTTATTGCTTGGTTGTTGTGCAAAGGCCTTAGGCGCACTAAAGCTTACGAGAGCTAAGCTTATACAACAGTGTGCAATCCATTTTTTATTCACCATTGAACCTCTTCAATACTACTGCCAATATGAGTCGTAATATCAGCTTACATCATTGTTATTACAATGTAAGTAAAAGGTATGGATTTTGAAACTAATTAATTGTTATCGTTACGCACCTTTGTTAATTAACCTCAACGCTGCTTGTTTAGAGCATAGGGATGCGTTTTAGCTTAAGTAAAAGGCCAGGGCTGCTAATAAGTGCTCGGCTTCATGGCCTTCGCCATTAATCCAAATACTTTCGCTGTAGTGTTCAAAATTTAAATTAAAGGTTTGCTGTTGATAGCTAAAACGTAATTGATGACGATCAGCCCCTTGTGCGTAATCAATAATGGTTATCTCATCAGCGTGTAAAAACAGTGTGCTCCACAGCTCAAAGTCTTCATCATGAGGTGCCTCTAAGGGGCTGATAACAATGCATTTATGGGCGTGATTGTATTCAATTTTGGTCATGATTTACTTAATTATTAGCAAGGTAGTTACGAATGGCCGTTAAAAATTCGCCGCCATATTTATTGAGTTTGGTAAAGCCAACGCCCGACACCTTTAAAAACTCGCTGTCGTTGGTGGGCATTAATTGCGCCATTTCGGCTAAGGTTTTATCGTTAAATACAACGTACGGCGGTACATCGTCTGCATCAGCAAGTTCTTTACGTAGCGCGCGTAAGCGGGCAAATAGTTTTTTGTCGTAATTAAACTGCGCCAGTTTATCTTGGTATACGTGTTTAGCTTGTAAGCGCGGCTCGGCAAGCTGTAGGGCATATTCGCTTTTAAGTACTGCGCGTGCAGCTTCGGTTAAGCGCAGTGAAGCACCTTGGGTAATATCTTGGCTTAACAGGCCTTGGTGTATAAGTTGGCGTAATATACTAAGCCAAAACTCACTGCTTTTGTCTTTGCCTATCCCATAGGTGCTGAGTTCGTGGTGGTTATTATCGCGAATGCGGCTGGTATTAGCCCCGCGTAATAGTTCTACAATATAGCCTAAGCCAAAACGCTGCCCAGCTCGGTACACACACGAAAGCGCTTGTTGCGCTACTAACGTGCCATCAAAGCTTTTTGGTGGGTTTATGCAAATGTCGCAGTTACCACATTGCTCGCGTTTATACTCGCTAAAGTAGTTTAAAAGTATTTGGCGACGACATGTCTGCGCCTCGGCAAAACTGGCCATGGCATTAAAACGCTGCTCTTCTACGCGGCGGCGTTGTTCATCGTCTATGTCTTCAAAAAAGCGCCTAACGCGGCCAATATCGGCGGGATCAAAATACATAATGGCTTCTGCGGCTAAGCCATCACGCCCAGCGCGGCCGGTTTCTTGATAGTAGGCTTCAATACTTTTTGGAATATCGTAATGCAGTACAAAACGCACATTTGGTTTATTTATGCCCATACCAAAAGCAACGGTTGCAACCACAATTTGAATGTCATCGCGGGCAAATCCGGTTTGCACGAATTGGCGTTGCTCGTTACTCATACCAGCATGATAGGCGGCGGCATTTAGCCCTGCATCAGCGAGCTTTTCGGCAATGTCATCAACGCGTTTACGGCTAGTGCAGTAAATAATACCACTTTGATTTTTTTGCTCTTTTAAATAGCGCAGTAGTTGCGCCATCGGTTTAAATTTTTCTTCGATGGTGTAACGAATATTAGGCCTATCGAAGCTGCCGGTATGTATATAGGGCTGTTGTAATTTTAATTGCTCAACGATATCAAAGCGGGTTGCTTTATCGGCCGTGGCGGTCAGGGCCATCATAGGGACATAGGGAAAACGCTGTTTAAGCTCGTTTAATCTAAAGTAGTGCGGTCTAAAGTCATGCCCCCAATGCGATACACAATGTGCTTCGTCTATGGCAAATAGGCTTATATTTAAGTGGCTGAGCCGTTCGGTAAATTCATGCTGAAGCACTTTTTCAGGGGCAACATACAGTAATTTTATTAGCCCTTGGTGCAATTGTTGGTACACTAATTGTTGCTCTTCGCGAGCAAGGCTATTATTAATGTAAGCGGCTTTAACACCTAACGCTTGCAGTTGCGTTACTTGGTCTTGCATGAGTGAAATAAGCGGCGAAATGACCACAGTAACCCCTTCTAGCACTAACGCTGGTACTTGGTAACACACTGATTTACCACCGCCTGTAGGCAGCAGTACCAAAGAGTCTTGGCCATTAATAGCCGCATCGATAACCGCTTTTTGGCCATCACGAAACTCGCTGTAGCCAAACACTTGTTTAAGAACGGTGTCGGGCTTGCGGACCAATGTGCTAGGAGTAGGGGTTAGAGTATTCATCGCGGCTATTTTAGTGTTTTTTTTATAGGATGTCTTTAGCTTAGCGGTAAATGATTTAATTAGTGCCTCGTGGTTTTGCTTCAGGTATGCTTAACTCATCGTACCAGTCTTAATTTAAACATAGAGAATAACAATGAATAAAGAAATGTTAATTGAACAAGTGGGCGCACTGTTTGTAAATGGCATGCCATTTAACCAGTTTTTAAATATCTCGGTAGAGTCACTCAGCCCTGAGCAAGCTAAAATTACGTTCCCGTGGCAAGATGTATTTATAGGTAATCCTGCGCAAAAAATTCTTCACGGCGGTATTATATCGGCGGTGCTTGATAATGTGGGCGGCATGCTTGCAGCAGCCAGTGTTATCGATAAATTAACCGACTTAGATATTCCAAGCGTACAGCAAAAGCTGGCTACCTTAGGCACTATAGATTTACGTACAGATTATTTACGCCCTGGCAAAGGGGAAGTATTTACAGCCAGTGCCACTTTGATCCGCTCTGGAAATAAAGTATGTGTATGCAGAATGGAGCTGCACAACGAAAAGGCAATACAAATCGCTTTTGGTACAGGTACGTATTTAGTCGGATAATGATGTTAAAATAAACTGTCTTGGGTTTAGGTTTACTCGCCTCAAAATAAGTCACTTAATAGCGCGAATTGGTATAAACTGTCGGCCTTTTAATACGGATAAGTAGTATGTATGTCGATTGCAAACGAGCAGCGTAAAGGCGGGATTTTTGCCTGTTTAGCTTTTTTAATGTGGGGCTTAGCGCCTATTTATTTCAAACAAATACAACATGTTTCTGCCTTTGAAATTTTAACTCACCGTGTTCTCTGGTCTGTGGTTTTTTTAATACTTGTGGTCAGTGTGCTCAAATACTGGGATAGGGTTAAACGTATCGTTGTCCAGCCCAAAATTATTTTAATGTTAGTGCTTACATCCTCTATATTAGGCTTTAATTGGGGGTTGTTTATTTGGGCGGTCAATAATAACCATATGCTCGATGCCAGTTTAGGCTATTACATAAACCCATTACTGAATGTGCTGTTGGGCATGCTATTTTTGGGCGAGCGACTGCGTAAGTTGCAAGGGGTTGCAGTGTTTTTAGCCTTTGCTGGTGTGGTACTGCAGTTGGTCAGTTTTGGCTCGTTTCCGGTGGTGGCGTTTTCGCTTGCCACGTCTTTTGCTATTTATGGCTTACTTCGTAAAAAGTTACCGGTTGAAGCGCTGCCGGGCATTTTACTTGAAGCGCTAATTTTATTGCCTGTTGCATTAATTTACTGGTGGGTGATGGCCCCAACGCCTACCTCTGATTTAGCCGTTAACGATTGGCTGACCAATGCGCTGTTAATTAGTGCTGGTATTATTACGACCTTGCCGCTGTTGTGTTTTACCGGCGCAGCTAAGCGTTTGCAGTACACAACTTTGGGCTTTTTTCAGTACATAGGACCCAGTTTAATGTTTATGCTTGCTGTGGTGTTTTACGATGAAGTGTTTGATGC
Source organism: Pseudoalteromonas sp. P1-13-1a (assembly GCF_001401875.1). NCBI lineage: Bacteria > Pseudomonadati > Pseudomonadota > Gammaproteobacteria > Alteromonadales > Pseudoalteromonadaceae > Pseudoalteromonas > Pseudoalteromonas sp. P1-13-1a. The sequence goes on from NZ_LKDV01000030.1 coordinate 24,150, forward strand.
CGAGCGAGTGATCACGTTTGCGTGTATTTGGAGTGCTTTAGCTATATTTACGTGGGATTCTTATCATCAATCACGTAAGCGTAAAAAAGCGGCGGTAACCGCCGCTGAAGTCTAATCCCAATGCGCAATAATAGTTTAAGTAAGTAGCTATAAAGCAGCGTTAAGGTTTAGCTTATTACTTTATTACGGCCGGTTTCTTTTGCATCATATAGCTTTAAATCGGCCTGTTTTAACAGTTCATCTATCTGGTAAATTGGGCCGCTTGCAAAACCAATAGAAATTGTAAATTTAATTTTTTCTTGGCTAAACTCTTGGCTATTTAGCTCTATAAACTGCCTAAAGCCTTCTAAGCGTTTTAGTGCTTGTGCTGTGGTTGCATCAGTAAAGTAAACGGCAAATTCTTCCCCACCTAAACGAGCAACTAACTGCTTTTCAAAGTACTTTTTAAAACACACTGCCAACCCTTTGAGCACTTCATCTCCGGCATCGTGGCCGTATGTATCGTTAATCGATTTAAAATGGTCTATATCAAGCATAGCGAGTGCGCCATCTTGATTCGATTTTTTTAAATACTTGAGTGACTTGCTCGACTCTTCAAAAAAGTAGCGGCGATTAGGTAGCTTTGTTAAGTAGTCTGTATTTGCCTGGCGTTTAATTGTGGCTATTTGCTCAAGCATGTCGACGTTTTGACTTAGGCGGCAGTAAAACTCTTCGCTGTTAAAGGGTTTATGGAGGTAGTCATTAGCACCATTTTTTAAAAATAGGCTCGATAATGCTGATGAGTCAGCCCCAGAAATGCCGATAATGGCTTTTTCATCATTACTGTAAAGTCGGCGAATTTCAGCGCATAACTCATCACCATTCATGTTTGGCATTTCGTTATCGGTAATAATAACAGACACGTCTTTTTGGCTTTCGAGCACCTCTAGCGCGTCTTTTCCGTCCTTTGCTTCGAGTATTTGATACTTATGGCGCTTTAGTAAGCTGCAAATGTATCTACGGGTAGACGTTGAGTCGTCGACAACCAGCACTTTTACGTTTTCGTTACGGGGTAAACGGCTCAGTTGTTTTTCTAGGTATTGGTAAGCTTGTTTGTTTTCTTTGATTATGTAATCAATGATTGGGTACTTTTCTACTGTGTCGCGAGTTTGCTTATCTATGTTGCCTGTCATTACGATGGTAGGAATGTCAGCATTAATAGTATACGGAATCGCCTCACCCGCAGGCGCATCAGGAAGGATAAAATCTACAACAGCACAAAAGTAGCTATTGTTTTTTATTAGCTCTTTTGTTGCCGCCAAAGACTCGGCTATATCAACTTCATAACCCACTTTGAGCGCGATATGCTTTTGCACACGCGCTATAGTAGGCGTATCTTCAATTATAAGTATTTTTCGCGTCACGTAACAACCTTGTTTGATATTTTGCAAAAGTGTTTGCTTATACAAGTTGTAACTGCTAAAACGCAAAAAAGCAAATAACTTAGAGGGTTATACGCTATCTGACTCGCCATAATCGTCTTGGCTTATTGGCATTGACCCTGACATTTTTGAGCGACCAAAAAGTGTATGAAACTTGGTTTTACAAGTTGTTAGTTTTAAATATTTAACCCAGGCTTTTTCGATTGGGTTTGTAGGTTCTTTATTGCCACAAACTACATCAACAAATTGCGCTTGTAAGGTATTTTGTGGCGCTAACGTTTTATTATAAAGCCCTTTTAGTATTACGCCATGTTGCTCTAATATACTGGCTTCTAATAAGGTAAAGTTTCCGCTGCGGCTAAACCCGCGAGGAAAGTTTTGATCATCATAAAATTGACGCTGGCTAACAAACGCTTGGCGAAGTAGTGAAATATCGTTGCTCATAACTGTATCCTCATACCCTGTTTATTGCTGGAGTATGATGCAAGTTTGACAATTTATTAAACAAGTTATTTTTATCGTGAGGATAAAAAATTGGATATAGATTTATTAAAAACATTTGTAGAGGTTGTGCGCACGCGTCATTTTGGTAAAGCGGCTGAAAACCTATACATCACTCAATCGGCAGTCAGCTTCCGCATTCGTCAATTAGAGCAGGGGCTGGGTGTAAACTTGTTTATTCGTCAGCGGAACAATATTCAATTAACGGCGCCAGGAGAGAGATTGCTTCCGCATGCTAAAATGATCATCACCGGCATGCAGCGTGCCAAAGTGGATGTGGCATTGGCCGATAACATGCACAAGCAAATAAGCTTAGCAGGGACACCCAATATATGGGATGCCTTTTTACAATTTGGCATTACTAATATAGTGTCGGCTATGCCTGGGGTGTCGCTAGTTGCAGAGGTTAAAGCCCAGCAAGAAAGCACACGGTTATTATTAGAGCGGACGCTTGATTTAGCCATTTTATTTGACCCACCTAAAGTGGATGAGCTTGTGGTTGAGCGAATTTGCGAGCTACCAATTATTCCTGTCAGTGGCTATGACACAGCAACTAACGAAAACTTTTTTGATAACCAATATGTATATGTTGATTGGGGCACTACTTTTTCGCTGTGGCATGCGCGTCAATTTACGGGTAAAACGCCTCCTTATTTTAGAACCAGTACGGGGCGTATCGCGCTTGATTTAATTATTCAGTGTGGTGGCAGTGCGTTTATACCCGAGGTGCTTGTTGAATCTCATTTAGAAAAGGGTGAGCTGTTCCATGTAAAAGATGTTGAACATACCTCGCGTGATATTTTTGTGGCCTACCACAGAGACAACGAACAAAAAGAGTTAATAGAAACCTTGATTAACTTATTACCTAAAATAAATGCTCATCAGCCTATTGATGAACACTAAATACCGACTATTATTTTTAGTGAGATTGAGTGGGTACAATTTTGTTTATTAAATATTCATGTCAGTTTGTTTTCAGGATTTAGACACTTTTATTAAAATAAAAAGACAAAAATGTTTCCTTTGTAATATATCTGTCATTTAACGATGACAAACTGCAGCTGTTTTAAAAAATTAGTTTTGTGATTATCGAGGAAATAACATGAATTTTGTAAAATCGAGCTTATGTATTGCTCTAGTAAGTGGTTTATCTTTTAGTGCGTTTGCAGATGTTGATGTTTACGGTAAAGCGAATGTTACTGTGCAATCATCTGATGACGGTGAAGGGTCTTTCACTGAAATTAAAAGTAATGCATCTCGCTTTGGCCTAAAGGGATCTGAAAAGATCACAGATGGATTAGAAGCGGTTTATAAGTTTGAGTTTCAAGTTGATGTATCTGACGCTGACTCTAAAGGTGATAACGACGACAATATTTCTGCACGCAACCAATACGTAGGTTTAAAAGGTGCTTATGGTCAAGTTGTTGTGGGTCGTAACGATACGGCACTTAAGCAATCACAAGGCAAATTAGATTTATTTAATGATCTTGAAGGCGATATTAAAAACGTCTTTAAAGGTGAAAACCGCTTGGGTGATTCAATCACTTATACATCTAAAAGCTACGAAGGTTTTAAAGTACTTGCTACATTTATTGCCGAAGATGACGTAGATGCAGATAACGGTTATTCAATGGCGGTTACCTACGGTGACGCTGCACTTAAAAAGAGTGCGGTTTACGCCTCGGTTGCAGCCGATAGCGAAGTAAATGGCTACGATGTAGTGCGTGCGTCAATCCAAGGTAAAGTAGAGAGCTTTAAATTAGGCGCTATGTACCAAACTCAAGAAAAAGTAGACGGTAGCGCAGAAGCGGATGGCTACTTATTAAACGCAGCCTACAGCATGGGTAAAAACACGTTTAAAGTGCAGTACCAAGCAATGGACTTTGATGATAGTGATGACAAAACGGCAGTTTCTGTAGGTGTTGATCATAAGTTTAATAAAAACATTAAAGTATTTGGTTTTTACTCAAGCTTTGATATGGACAACAATGTTGACCAAGATTACGTTGGCTTAGGTATGGAATACAAGTTTTGACTATTCGCTAAATTAGTTAAAACGCTCCCTTTTTAACCGCGCTCCTTTGAGCGCGGTTTTTTTGCTTTAAATTATTTACTTACCCGCCCATAATAGACGCTCATTTGGAATGGGGTGAAATTCCTCAACTATTCCCGTAACTGTAATGAGCACCGTGCTTTAAGTCAGATACAAATGAATAAAATATTTTAACGAGCGGGTAAACTCATTTTATTAGTGCACTATTTTTTTAGTGGTGTCTTAGTGAGTGCGCGTTTTTAAAGGACTCACTTTGCAAACTACATTAGCGCCAAACACGCCTTTATTAGACATTCAAAATGTGTCGTGGGAAGTTGATAATCACGCCATTTTAAACACTATTAATTTGCCTATAACAAAGGGTAAATTTATTGGCTTAATAGGCCCAAATGGGGCGGGTAAGTCGAGCTTACTGCGCTGTTTGTATCGCTTTAATAAACCCACCACAGGCAAAATTACTTTTAATCAGCAGGATATTTGGCAGCTTAAAAGTGAAGATTACGCAAAATATGTTGCTGTCGTTCTGCAAGAAACGCCTGCTCAATTTAACCTAACGTTATTTGATGTGGTTGCCCTTGGGCTTACGCCTCATAAACCACTATTTAGCGCCACCACCCACAGCGACAAACAAAAAATTACACAGGCAATAAAAACCGTAGGGCTTGAGCAGCAGTGTAAGCAAAATTTTGAATCACTTTCGGGGGGCGAAAAGCAACGAGCATTAATTGCCCGCGCCATAGTGCAACAACCGCAATTACTCATTATGGATGAGCCAACCAGCCATTTGGATGTTAAATACCAAATACAAGTGATGGAATTAGCAAAATCGCTAGGGGTCACTGTGTTTGCCTCATTTCATGATTTAAATTTAGCAGCTGCTATGTGCGATGAACTGGTGGTTATTAATAAAGGCAAAATAACACATACAGGCTCGCCTGAACAGGTACTTAGTGAAGAGATGCTAGCAGATGTTTTTGGGGTATGTGCGCACGTAACCAGCCACCCGCAGCGCACAGAAAATGGCCAAACTATTCCTCATATTACTTACTTTTATGGCTATTAATTAAATGGATATAACAAACATAAACCCGTGGACTATTTTTATAGCTGCCTCATTAATTGCACTGGGCAGCCTTTTTAGTGCACTGAGCTTTGGCGCAGCAGATACACCGTTAAGTGATGTGTTCACCGGAGTTTTATCGGCAGGGGAGGGCTCGCTTAACGCACGTATTATTTATGAGCTTAGGTTGCCCCGTACTTTACTTGCCTTTATGGCGGGCGCAGGTTTGGCTATTGCTGGGCTTATTTTGCAAACGGTTACTCGTAACCCGCTCGCCGATCCATACTTATTTGGTATATCGTCAGGTGCGTCGTTTGGGGTTGTACTGCTTATGGCTGTGACAGGTATAAGTGCTGGGTTTATGTTATCGACTGCTGCCTTATTAGGGAGCTTTTTAGCTATGGGCTTATTGATACTTATTGCTGGGCGGCAAAAAAATACGCACGTAGAGTCTATGTTGTTAGCAGGTGTGGCGCTGTCGTTTTTATTTAGCGCATTTACCAGTTTATTGTTGTATTGGAGCGACCCGCAAGCAGTGGCTGGTATTTTATTTTGGACGTTAGGTAGCTTTGCCCGCGCACAATGGGCCACGTTATGGTTGCCATGTATGGTTATAGTGGTGTGTATTGGCTTTATGCTGAGCTTTAAAAGACAGTTAAATGCGCTGCTTCTTGGCGATGAAAGCGCCATAACGCTTGGGGTGCGTGTGCACCGGTTTAGAATTTTTATGCTGGTATTGAGCTCCTTAATAACGGCCGTGCTGGTGGCCTTATGTGGCGGTATTGGTTTTGTAGGTTTAATGGTGCCGCACATAGTGCGCTTTTTTATATCTCAAGGCAGTACTGCTGGCTTACTCATCACAAGCTTAGTGGGTGGCACGTTTATGGTGTGGGTCGATGTGCTTTCGCGCTCATTACTTAAAAACCAAGAGCTCCCTGTAGGGGTGATTACAGCAGCTATGGGTAGCGTATTTTTTCTAAGCTTGCTCTTTTTTAGAAAAACAAAGGCATAGGGCGGATGAAAACCTTAATGATTCAAGGCACTACGTCAGATGCCGGAAAAAGCACCTTAGTCGCTGCGCTTTGCAGAGTATTTGCAAAGCGAGGTGTAACGGTTGCGCCTTTTAAACCGCAAAATATGGCGCTTAATAGCGCGGTTACGAAAGAAGGCGGCGAAATAGGCCGAGCGCAAGCTTTGCAAGCAATAGCGGCTAATGTAGAGCCTCAAAACGACTTTAATCCTATATTACTTAAACCAAATAGCGATACGGGCGCACAAGTTATTATTCATGGCAAAGCCATTAGTAATATGGAAGCGAGCAACTATCACGACTACAAAAAAGTGGCGATGGATGCGGTGCTTGCCTCGCATAAACGCCTAGCTAAACAGTTCGATTTATTATTGGTTGAGGGCGCAGGCAGCCCCGCAGAAATAAACCTTCGCGAAAACGACATTGCCAATATGGGGTACGCAGAAGCGGTAGATTGCCCTGTCATTATTATTGCCGATATAGACAAAGGCGGTGTGTTTGCGCATTTAGTGGGCACACTTGCGCTGCTAAGCGAATCTGAGCAAGCGCGCGTAAAAGGCTTTGTTATAAACCGCTTTAGAGGCGATATCAGCTTATTGCAAAGTGGACTAGATTGGCTTGAGCGCTATACGAAAAAACCTGTGCTTGGGGTGCTGCCCTACTTGCATGACCTAGCCCTTGATGCCGAAGATGCCGTTGCAATAGATAATAAAGTGACACACGCCACCATTAATATAGCTGTACTTTTATTGCCGCATATTAGTAACCATACCGATTTTGATGCATTGCGACTGCACCCAAATATTAATATAAATTATGTGCGCCATACTCAAGCAATTCCGCCGGTCGATCTGGTTATTATTCCAGGTAGTAAAAACGTGCTGGGTGATTTAAGTTTTGTAAAAAATGAAGGTTGGGATACGCAAATAAAGCGCCACATACGCTATGGCGGTAAAGTGTTAGGGGTGTGCGGCGGTATGCAAATGTTAGGGAATAGCATTACTGATCCCATGGGGGTTGAGTCGTCATTAAAGCGTGTTAAAGGCCTTGCATTAAGTGACTTTGATACCACTCTTAGCACCCAAAAAGTACTCACTAAAGTAACCGCAACTATGCAGTTAAATAATAATAAAACCCCCTGTAGTGGCTACGAAATTCATGCGGGTATTAGTGAAGGTGCAGCACTTAATAGGCCATTTTTAACGTTTAACTCGCACCCTAAAGGATTTGTAAGTGATGGCTTTATTAGTGATGATAATGCCCTTGCTGGTACTTATTTACACGGTTTATTTGATGAGCCAGCTGCCACATCGCAAATTTTAAAGTGGGTAAAACCAGAGGCCGCAATAACGCCAATTAGTATTGCTAAGCACCGTGAACAGCAGTTAGAACGTTTAGCAACTATGTGCGAGGAACACTTAAACATACAACACATTATATCGATTTACGAAGGACATAATAATGACAGATAAAAGCAACGATAAGCATAAGCAGCGTCAACAAAAAGTAAAAGAGCAAGTAGATGCACGCGTTGCTGCAGCGCAAGATGTTAAAGGCATATTTCAGGTAATTACGGGTAATGGTAAGGGTAAATCAACCTCTGGGTTTGGTGTGGTTGCACGTTGTGTAGGGCATGGTAAAAAAGCCGCTGTTTGTCAGTTTATTAAAGGCACATGGGAGTGTGGAGAGCGTAACCTACTACAAAGCGCAGGGGTTGAATTTGCGGTGATGAATACCGGCTTTACGTGGGATACGCAAAACAAAGAAGCCGACACTGCCGCAGCGCAAGCAACGTGGCAAGAAGCCAAGCGCATGCTTGCCGATAGCAGTATAGATTTAGTATTACTTGATGAGCTTACCTATATGGTGACTTATGGCTACATTGATCTTGATGAAGTAGTAAGCGCGTTAAATAACCGTCCTCCTATGCAGTCGGTTATTATTACAGGTCGTGCAGCGCACCGCACGTTAACAGAACTTGCCGATACAGTAAGCGAAGTACGTAATGTTAAACATGCATTCGATTCAGGCATTAAAGCACTTGAAGGGTTCGACTACTAATGTACAGGGCATTTATAGTTGGCCTTGGGCTATGTAGTTTAATAGCCAGTGCTGTTGCAAACGAAACAACGCCCCCAAAAAAGCTGCGTGTAGTTGCACTTGCGCCGCATATAGTAGAAAACCTATTTGCTATAGGTGCGGGGGATAATATTATTGGCACTGTTGATTATGCCGACTACCCTGCTGAGGCTAAAAATATTGAGCGCATAGGTGGCTACTATGGTATTTCCCTTGAAAAACTACTAGCGCTAAAACCCGACTTAGTGATTGGTTGGAAAGGCGGGAATCAAAGTGGAGACTTAGAACAAATTAAGCGCCTTGGTATAAAAATACATTTAAGTGATCCAAAAAAGATAGAAGAAGTAGCAAATGAGCTGATCACTTTTGGTAAATTTACTGGGCGTATTGAGCAAAGTAAGCAAATAGCAAACGCGTTTAATACCAAACTTAAAAACATAAAAAAACAGCAGCAAGGTAAAAAAGTATTAACTGGTTTTTATCAATTATGGCCAGAGCCAATGATGACGGTAAGTGAAAATACATGGATAAACCAGCTTATTGAAACATGTCATGTAAGCAATGTATTTGCACAAAGCGATACCGACTACCCACAAATAAGTATTGAAAACGTGGTAATGGCTAAACCGCAAATTATTATAACCCCTGATGAAAAATCAAAAACACCACAACCGGTAGTTAATTGGCAAAAATGGCCTGAAGTACCCGCGGTTAAAAATAATCATTTTATACGTGTAAACGCCGATTTATTACACCGTTTTTCACCACGCATGTTAGAAGGGCTTGCCGATATGTGTGATAAAATAGATGCATCACGCAAACAAATTAAGAGTACACAATGAGCGATTGGCCAGCCTTTTTAGAAGATGAATTACAGCACCCTTATATGCAGCAAACATTAGATTATGTAGCAAAACGCCGCGCAGAAGGGATTGCTGTGTACCCACCCAAAGAGCAAGTATTTAGCGCCTTTGAAGCCACAGCCCTTAACGATATTCGCGTGGTTATTTTAGGCCAAGACCCATACCACGGAGAAGGCCAAGCCCATGGTTTATGTTTTTCAGTATTGCCAGAGGTTAAAAAGTTACCGCCGTCGCTAAAAAATATGTACAAAGAATTGGCAACCGATATACCTGGTTTTGCAATACCCGAGCATGGCTACTTACAAAGCTGGGCTGAGCAGGGCGTATTTTTACTCAATACGGTACTTACTGTAGAGCAAGGGCAAGCGCACTCGCATAAACACTTAGGGTGGGAGCAATTTACCGATAACGTCATTGCGCATATAAACGAGCACTGCCGAGGCGTGGTATTTATTTTATGGGGCGCTCATGCGCAAAAAAAAGGAAAAAATATTAACAGCACTCGCCATCATATTTTAAAAGGGCCGCATCCGTCTCCGCTTTCTGCGCACCGAGGTTTTTTTGGCTGTAAGCATTTTTCACAAACTAATGAATTGTTACAAGCCCAAGGGGACAGCCCCATAAATTGGCAAGTTTAATGGATATATTAAAAAGGCTTTCATACACTGAAAGCCTTTTGTTTATGAGCGTTTATAGGATTAAAAATCTAGCTCATCAATTTCAATACTGTCTGTAAAAAAGTCCAACTCCTGTAGTTCTTTACGTAACCGTTGCTTGTCTTTTATGGCCTCAATCTCGCGCCACTTTCTTTTTTTATTCTTTTGAGAGGTTTTTCTTGTTGTATCAGGACCTTCTAATATCTCTAATATATCGTTTAGGCTATCCATGACTATCTCCTATTGATTTTAGTGAACCTCGAGAATACCTATACCACAGGCCTAGCTAAAATAGAATAAAAAAGTGACAATAATGTTGCAAGTATGTGATGCCTTAATGAATGTTAACTTAGTTCAGCAAATAACGTAGGCATAAAAAAACGCCGCAAGTGCGGCGTTTAATATAGCGTAATTAGCGTGTATTACATTGCTTTAAAGCGTGCTTCTAGCTGCTCTTGTGCATCTGCGAATGAGCGAATGCCTTCAGCTAGCTTTTCAGTGGCCATTGCATCTTGGTTATGTAACCAACGGAACTGCGACTCAGTAAGTGGAGCAGGCTTTGGCTCTTTAGGAATATCACTTTGTAGTAAGTACTCTTCTGCGCCTTCTAAATTGCCTAAGTCTTCTAGTAGATTAGGGCTAATTGTTAGCTTGTCACACCCTGTAAGCGCAATAATTTCGCCGGTATTACGGAAGCTCGCGCCCATAACAACGGTTTTGTAATCATGGCGTTTATAAAACTCAAAAATGCTACGTACTGATTGAACACCTGGATCTTGTAGCGGATCGGTTGGTTTTTCCATACCATTTGCTACGTGCCAATCTAAAATACGGCCAACAAATGGCGATATTAAAAATACGTTTGCATCAGCACATGCACGTGCTTGAGCATCGCTAAATAATAAAGTTAGGTTACATTTAGTGCCTTCTTTTTCTAGTTGCTCAGCAGCTTTAATACCTTCCCATGTAGACGCAACTTTAATTAAAATTTTGTCTTTGCTTACACCTTCTTTTTCATAAAGGCTAAGCAGGGTGTGTGCTTTATCAATAGTTGCTTGGGTGTCGAATGATAAACGAGCATCTACTTCAGTAGAAATATAACCAGGTACAATTTCGCTAATTTCTTTACCAATTAATACGGCAAAGTAGTCACATGCAAGTTCAAGCTGTTTAGCTGCATCTTGCTCTGTTTCTTTTGCATAGCTCCAAGCTTTATCTAGATAAGGCTTGTATGCTTCAATCTCGCTTGCTTTTAATAAAAGCGACGGGTTTGTGGTTGCATCTTCTGGTTGATGCTTTTTGATCGCTTCAATATCGCCAGTGTCGGCTACGATAGATGAATGTTGTTTTAGCCTTTGTAGAGCGCTAGTCATTTGCCTTCCTCATTCCAAGCAAGTTAAAAGAAAATCTAAACTACCTTAATATAAGTATTCAATACTGCAACAGTGTGACAATGCTTGATAGGTCTTATGTCCTTATCAATAGAAAAACGACGATGCATGATTTATTAAGGTAGGATTTAGGCCATTGCGATTAATTTTCAATGGTATTTTATAAACAAAACGTGCTTTTCGTCTCATTTAATGTTGAAATTGACATTAAATAAATTACAAGTCAATAGCTAACTATGATCACTGTTATTTCACCAGCAAAAAATCTTGATTACGAAACGCCACCCGCAACAGATAAGTTCACTCAGCCTGAATTACTAGAGCACAGCGAAGAGCTCATGAAAGTATGCCGTGAACTAACGCCTGCGCAAATTGGCAGTCTAATGAAAATTAGCGATAAGCTTGCAGGGCTTAACGCTGCACGCTTTAGTGAATGGTCACAACCGTTTACGCAAAGCAATGCTAAACAGGCGGTACTAGCTTTTAACGGCGATGTGTACGGTGGTTTAGATGCCGCAACACTCACTGCAGCTAACCTTGATTATGCGCAAAGTCACTTACGTATACTTTCAGGTTTATACGGCTTATTAAAGCCGCTTGATTTAATGCAAGCCTACCGCCTAGAAATGGGCACTAAGCTTGATAACCCTCGCGGGAAAAATTTGTATGAGTTTTGGGGCAGCATTATTGCGAATAAATTAAACGAGGAATTAAAAGCGCAAGACGCACAATACCTCGTTAACCTTGCTTCAAATGAGTACTTTAAAGCGGTAGATAAAAAAGCGCTTAATGCGCAAATAATTACGCCGCATTTTAAAGACTGCAAAAATGGTCAATATAAAGTAATTAGCTTTTACGCTAAAAAAGCACGCGGCATGATGGCCCGTTACATCATAGAAAACCAAGTAACGCAGTTGAGCCAATTAAAAGAGTTTAGTGTGGCGGGTTATTACTTTAGCCCTGAAGCAACCACTAAAGATCTTGAGCCTGTATTTATGCGCGACGAGCAAAACTAGCGTTTATACCCAGCAAACAATGAGTTAAAAAGCCATGCAATGCATGGCTTTTTTTATGCTGGCGCTAAACTTGCTAACTTCACCTACTATTAATGAAATAAAAAACAGATAGGTGTAAAAATATGATCAGTATTCCCTCAGTTGGCGAAGCCGAAAAGCTTATAGAAGAAAAACTTGGCGGTTGGTTTGATGTTGTAATTAGCCATATCCCAAACTTTATTGTAGCTGTTGTAATCGCTATTTTGTTTTCAATAATAGCGCGCTTTGCCGGCCAGCTAATGAAAAACCTATTAAGGCGCTCACTCGACTCTAAGCAAATAGCTGATTTAATGGCCTCTATTTTTAAAGTGATTGTGTTATGCGTAGGTTTATTTATAGCACTTGATTTTATGGGGCTAAAAGGCACTGTAACATCGTTACTAGCGGGTGCAGGTATTGTGGGTTTAGCCATAGGTTTCGCATTTCAAGACATGACCGAAAACCTAATTGCCGGTATTGCTATGGGAATACGCAAACCATTTAAAGCGGGTGATGTAATTGAAACCGACGACGTATTTGGTTCAGTGCATTCTATAAACCTGCGTAACACGCTAATAGAGAGCTTTTACGGGCAGTTAATACTGGTACCTAACAAAGTATTATTTAGAAACGTGCTAAAAAATTACACCACGTTAGGCGTTAGACGCATAGAGGTACCGGTGGGTATTTCATATGGCGACGACATAGAAAAAGCCAAAGAAGTGATAGTAGATAAAATTAACGAATTTGACTTTGTAATACGTAAAGATGAAACCGCTGTATACGCAGAAGGTTTTGGCGACAGTAGTATTAATTTACTGGTGTGGTTTTGGATTAAATACCCAGGTGAGCCAGACTTTATGACAGTACGCCACAAGGGCGTAGTAGCCGTTAAACAAGCACTTGATGACGCTGATATTAGTATTCCATTCCCAATACGTACGTTAGATTTTGGCATTAAAGGCGGTGAAAAGCTCGATGCCATGATAAGTGATAAAATAAGCCAGCAATCAGCAAATAAAAAGGGTGATAATAATACTGATGCAAGCCAAGGTGAGTAAATAATTTAAAACTCACAACGCAAAAGCATTGGGAAATAGTTACCGACTATCAGCGCGTTTTTACAAAGTAAAAGCGCGCTTTTTGTATTAAAAAGGAATTGGTAAGCAAAAATACTTTAAGTTTTGCTACTCCCTTAAATACCCCGCGGGTATATGCACACTTTTTTACCCGATAGAGTCTTTCAGGCTCTAGCGCTTTCACATTGTTGCTAGTTTAAGCTAAGTAAAGCTAACCATCTACGCTGTTAATATTTCCAGCCTGCAATAGTACCAGCCCATAATAATGCTTAACTAATTTAAGAGCTCACACATGTGCTAGCTGCGTTAAAACCGCTGCAACTATAACAACTGCATCAGCGAGGTTACCCTATATTAAAATAGATTAATTAAATTACTACTGACGTTGGTTAAAGCTCTACAGAGTTTGTCGCTTCTTAAAGAACGTTTATATGAGTAGGGCACTGTGTGTTTTTTGTGTGAAGGGAGTAAGCTAAAAGGCATTTACTAAGCTATTTAAACTGGTTTATGAATAGGTTTGCCGCCGTTGAGATTATGTAGGCCATAAAAAGCGCCGCTTGTGTTGGAGTAACAAGCAGCGCTGAGGAATAAGTTAGGAAGAAGGTATTTTAAATAACACTAATTTTATTACGGATAATTTTAACGCCATCCATGTTTTCTAAAAACTTTTGTGCAAGTGCACGCTGAAAACCTGTTTGCGCTTCACCGTATAAATCTACTTCACCGTCTTCAACCTGCACGCGAATATCGTTTAATGCTAAATTTGGGTTAGTGCGTAACGTGTTGGTGATTGTTTGTTGTAAGTTAGGTTGAGTAGCCACACTGCTTACTACGGCTAAGTTAGTTGCTGCACTTACTTTTGTAGCGCAAGCTAATAAAAATAAACAACAAAATGATACTAAAGCGATAGTTAACTTAAAGCGGTTCATAACTTTATCCTTACATTACGGTTAATTGTGCAGCTGTTCTTAGCTGAGTTACTATCTCAGTTACAATTTCGATGCCAATTTTAATGCTTTGAAATATAAGGGTATTTTATTAATAAAGAATTCAGGTGGGCAATAATTACATTTTAATGGGAATGAGTTACATGCTTGGGTTACATTTGTAACGGGTACAAATAAGCCGGCAATGGCCGGCTTATTTAGGGGGTTATTTCTTTTTGTTTTTAGCTTTGGCTTTTTTCTTGGCCTTCATTTTAACAGGGTCTTTACGCTTTTTAGCGGGTGGCTTAGCTTCTTTATGCTGTGGCTCAAGCCCTTTAATTATACGACGCTTAAGCTTTTGCTCAGTGTAGCGTTCAACCTTGTATAAAATACCAATGTCGTGTGCTTCAACTAATGAGATAGCAATCCCTTTTTTACCAGCACGGCCAGTACGGCCAATACGATGTACATAAACATCGGCTGTGCGTGGCATGTCAAAGTTAATGACGTGGCTAATATCAGAAACATCAATACCGCGGGCCGCGACATCGGTGGCTATTAATATGCGCGTTTTGCCACTGTGGAAATTTTCCATCGCTTTCATGCGCTTATCTTGCGGCATTTCGCCACGCAGCCACGCGGCTTTTACGCCATTGTTAGTTAGCTCACCAATTAGGGTTTCTAGGCGCTCACGGGTTTTTACAAACACAATGGCTTTACTTACATCTGGGCCGTTTAGGGTATTAACCAACAGCTCAAGCTTGTGGTGGTAGTCATCAGCAAGGTGCACCCATTGATGAATTTTTGCTTTTTCTTTACGCGACGATTCGGCTTCAAGTAAAGCTGGGTCGTTTAAAATACGCTCTGCAAATAACTCAACGCTATCGCCTTCTAAAGTCGCAGAGAATAAAAAGCACTGACGACGATTTTTAGCTTCGTCACATATGCGTAGCATTTCTTTTCTAAAGCCCATATCTAACATGCGGTCGGCTTCATCAAGAATAAGCATTTCTACGTTTTCGGCATGGAAATTTTCGGTTTCAAGGTATTCCATTAAACGCCCAGGTGTGGCGATTAAAATATCGTTATTGTTTTCAAAAATTTCTTTGTGGGTACCGTAGTTTATACCGCCTGTTACTACACCAATTTTAAGGTGAGTGCCTTTAGCAAGCAGTTCACATTGCTCATGAATTTGATAAGCCAGTTCACGGGTTGGGGTCATTATTAGCACACGTGCAAAACCTGGGTCGCGACGTGGAAAATCCATTAAGTATTGAATAGCCGGAATTAAAAATGCCGCCGTTTTACCTGTGCCAGTAGGTGCTGATGCTAAAATATCGCGACCTTGCAGCGCTTCAGGTATAGCTTGTTGTTGAATGCTGGTTGGTGTCTCGTAGCCCATTTTATCAATGGCGTTGAGGAGTTTAGTATCAAGATCAAATTCAGAAAATTGCATAGAGTGTCTAAAATAAGGGACAATTACTTGCAATTATACGCGCTATACGCCAGTTGGTGAATGAAAAGGTGAAAAAATGTCAGGGTTTACGTTTAAACAATTTAAGGTTGAGCACGATAAGTGCGCCATGAAGGTCTCAACCGATGGCATTTTACTTGGTGCATGGGCGTATTTAAAAGGGGCCAACACATTACTCGATATAGGCACAGGCACCGGTCTGCTGGCGCTTATGTGTAAACAGCGCCAACCGGCACTTAGCATAACCGCAGTTGAAGTTGATGAAGCGGCTTACAATCAGGCACAACAAAATATAGCCTCTAGCCCGTGGCCCAATATCACAGTAAAGCACACCACTATACAAGCGTTTAAACAAGCGGCGCCATTTGATGTGGTGATTTCTAACCCCCCTTATTTTAACCACAGCTTAAAAGGGCTAAGCGATGCCCGTAACACCGCACGCCATACCGATGGTTTAAGTTTTGACGAGCTAATAAATGCCTATATGCGTTTAAGTCATAAGCATTCGTGCTTTAACGTAATTTTACCCACCACAGAAGCGAGCCTATTTATTGAATTAGCAAAACAAAGCGGGCTTTATTTAAACGCGCATTGCCAAGTAAAAACCACACCAGGTAAAGCATTTAGCCGCAGCTTAATGCGCTTTAGCTTAATAAATACTTCGCCTGAGCTTACTTCCCTATGCATAAAAAATGAAAACAATTGCTACAGCGATGATTATATTGCGTTATGTAAAGCGTTTTACTTGAAGATGTAATTTTAAGGCAGGTAATTATCTAGTAATAAAGGATAGTTTACCCATTATGCATACGTATTCAGTTTTTATTTGAGCAACTCTCAAACTAGTGTTAACCACTTGTAAATAACGTCGAGTATGTTGTTTAACTCGCCCAACACTGGAAACACACACTATGAAACTGAATAAAATGATCACCACTGCAGGTTTTAGTTTAGGTTTAACCTTACCAAGTTTAGTATCGGCTGCGCCTACAACATTTGTGCATTTATTTGAATGGAATTGGCAAGATGTAGCCCAAGAATGTGAGCAGTTTTTAGGACCAAAAGGGTACGCTGCTGTACAGGTGTCTCCGCCTAACGAGCATATTACAGGTAGCCAATGGTGGACTCGCTATCAACCGGTGAGCTACCAACTACAAAGCCGAGGCGGTAACCGTTCGCAATTTATAGATATGGTTAATCGCTGTAACGCCGCAGGCGTCGATATATATGTTGATACATTAATAAACCATATGGCAGCCGGCAGTGGTACGGGCACTGCTGGTAACACTTTTGGTAATAAACAATACCCTATTTATAGCCCACAAGATTTTCACGAAAGTTGCTCTATTAACCCAGAAGATTACGGTAATAACCGTTATCGCGTGCAAAATTGTGAGCTAGTAGGGCTGGCTGATTTAAACACTTCTTCAAATTATGTGCAAAATACATTAGCGGCATATACTAATGACCTTCAAGCTATGGGTGTTAAAGGTTTTAGGTTTGATGCTGCTAAGCATGTTGCTGCAAGTGATATTCAAAGTTTAATGGCAAAAATAAATGGCTCGCCTGTGGTGTTTCATGAGGTGATAGATCAAGGTACTGAAGCGGTTGCTGCCTCAGAGTATTTAAGTACAGGACTAGTTACCGAGTTTAAATACAGTACGCAGCTTGGTAATACCTTTAGAAATGGCTCGCTTGCATGGTTAAGTAATTTTGGTGAAGGCTGGGGCTTTATGCCAAGTTCATCAGCTGTGGTATTTGTAGATAACCACGACAATCAGCGCGGCCATGGTGGTGCGGGTAATGTAATTACCTTTGAAGATGGCCGTTTATACGACTTAGCTAACGTATTTATGTTGGCGTATCCGTATGGGTATCCAAAAGTAATGTCGAGTTATGATTTTCACGGCGATACAGATGCGGGTGGGCCAAGTGTACCGGTGCACAATAATGGTAATTTAGAATGTTTTGCAAGTAACTGGAAGTGTGAGCATCGTTGGTCTTATATTGCTGGTGGTGTCGATTTTAGAAATAACACAGCCGACAACTGGGTAGTAACAAATTGGTGGGATAACACCCATAACCAGATTGCATTTGGACGTGGTAGCTCTGGTCATATGGCAATTAATAAAGAAGACTCAACGCTTAATGCAACAATTCAAACAGGTATGGCGCCTGGACAGTACTGCAATGTGTTAAAAGGCGAGCTTTTGGGTAATGCTACTAGCTGTAGCGGTGAAGTAATAACAGTTAATAGCAACGGCACCATAAATTTAAATGTAGCGCCATGGGATGCAATAGCAATTCATAAAAATGCTAAGTTAACCCAAGGGACAGCACCTAATAATAGCGACTGGCAAAGAACCGTTGTTTTTATTAATGCTCAAACACAAAGCGGACAAGACATGTTTGTACGCGGTGGTATAGACCACAACTATGCAAATACAAACCTTGCTAGAAACTGCCAAACAACAAATGTTGAATGTGCTATGCCAATTCGCCATAACAATCTAAAAAACAACACCACAACACCTTGGAAAGCAAACGATAACTACCTAGATTGGTATGGAATTGAACAAGGCCAAAGCAGAGAAGCGCAAGGTACTGCCATGGATTGGACTACAAATGTTTGGCCAAGTGAATATGGCGCCCACAAATCGGTAACAGTAGATGGCTTTGGTGTTACACCCCTTAATATATGGGGCGAACACTATTGGATGCTTGATGTTGATATGGATTGCAGTAAAGCTGTGAACGGATGGTTTGAATTAAAAGCATTTATAAAAAATGGCCAAGAGTGGGAGGGCGATATAAGCCAAGCAAATACCCCCTATACAAGTACTAACCATATGGCACAGTGTGGCAAAATTAATATGTTTGAATTTAACAGCTCAAGTGTAGAGGTACGTGACTTTTAAATACGTACTTTAAAACGCGTACATTAAAAAACTATCAGCCAATTTAAAAACCAAGTGGGTTAACGCGCACTTGGTTTTTTACTTTTATATGTACCTAAATAGCAGTTTAATTTAATAGTGCGTTTATAAATCAGCTGGTATTATCGTTTTATTCGCCATTTTTAATTTAGGCAACACAATGAAAAAGTTAAACAAATTACCGTTACTAACAACACTCGCTGCGGCTTTATTTATAAGCCAAGGTGCGCTTGCAAACATGACTCCTGTTGGGCTTTGGAAAACCATAGATGAAGACACCAACGAGGCTAAATCGTATGTACGCATTACTCAAAATGATAAGGTGCTCAGTGGTAAAGTTGAGACTATTTTAGACCCAGCTAAACAAGACGGTATTTGTAAAGAGTGTGATGGGGCATTAAAAAATCAACCTATTTTAGGGATGACCATTATTACTGATGTAAAGCCAGAAGATGGTGGCGTGTGGGGCGATGGTGAAATACTTGACCCTACAAATGGTAAAACTTATACCGTGCAACTAACGCCGCAAAACGACGGTAAGACGTTAGAAGTGCGTGGTTATATTGGCTTTTTTTACCGTAACCAATATTGGCAACGCGTAGAGTAAGCTTTTTAAAAAGCGCCGCAAACGCAGCGCTTTTAATCCTGTTATAGCGTTTCGCTATACTCTGTCATTATTTGTTCGACCCAAGTGGCTATGCGCTCATCGCTTAGCTCGTATTGGCTATCTTCATCAAGGGCGAGGCCAACAAAGTGTTTGCCATCGGGGGTAAGTGCTTTTGACGCTTCAAACTCGTAGTTTTCATCGTTTGGCCAAAAACCAAGTTGCGTAAACGACTGGGTATTTATTTCATCGTGAAGCATACCAAGGGCGTCTTGAAACCATTGTCCGTAACCTTGTTGGTCGCCCATGCCAAATAAAGCAATGGTTTTACCATTTAGGTTTACATCTTTAATGTCGTCCCACTTAGACTCCCAGTCTTCTTGTATTTCTCCAAAATCCCATGTTGAAATACCAAAGATGATAAAGTCGTACTGCTCTGCATTTTTTAGTGGTTCGTCTTTAATATTGTGTAAGGTCACTACATCGGCGCCAATAAGGTCGCGAATTTTTTCTGCTGCCATCTCTGTGTAGCATGTAGTAGAGCCAAAAAATAAACCAATCTGCATCGTATTTATCACTGTGTAATTGCCTGTTATGATAGGGCGCAGTTTACCGTAAGGTATTTTTAATTGATACCTTCTACCGTGGGTATTACCAACATGAGATCACAACGTGACAACGCTACCTGACGATTTACCTGAACCAAATACTGAGCTAACAAGCAATAGCGACTTTTTAGAAACCTTTTTAGATAGCTTGTACTTAGAGCAAGGTGTAAGCGAAAACACCCTTAGCGCGTATCGCAGTGACCTAGATAAGTTTTGTCAGTTTTTAAAAGGCGAAAGCTTAATGACGGTAACCAGCTTAGATATAGAAAGCTATCTAGCGTATCGCGTAGATTTAGGGTTAAAACCACGTAGCACGGCTCGCAGCATAAGTGCGTTAAAGCGGTTTTATCAGTATTTTGTACGTGAAAAACGTATCACAAGCTCACCGCTTGAAAACATTGCGCAACCAAAAGCGGGTCAATCGTTACCTAAAACGCTCTCAGAAGCCGAAGTAGAGGCATTATTAAGTGCGCCCAATATTGAAGAGCCAATGGGGCTGCGCGATAAAGCCATGCTAGAGCTACTTTATGCAACAGGCTTACGTGTAACCGAACTTGTAGGGCTGCGTATGGAGCAAATTAACTTGCGCCAGTCGGTTGTGTTTGTAAAAGGTAAAGGCAACAAAGAGCGCTTAGTACCTTTAGGTGAAGAGGCGATGTACTGGCTTGAGCAGTTTTTAAAAGGGGGGCGTGCGCAAATGATAAAACATGCCACCGATTTTGTGTTTCCTTCAAAACGCGGTGTAGGTATGACCCGACAAACCTTTTGGCATCGTATTAAACACTATGCTATTTTGGCGTCTATTGAGTCAGATTTATCGCCGCATACATTGCGTCATGCCTTTGCAACACATTTACTTAATCATGGTGCCGACTTAAGAGTAGTGCAGATGATGTTAGGGCACAGTGATTTGTCAACCACACAAATTTATACCCATGTTGCCAATGAGCGATTAAAATCGGTACACTCAGAGCATCATCCGCGCGCTTAATATGAAATTTATTATCAGCTTAGCGGTCAATTTAGTATGTATTATTAGATAGAGAAAATTATGAAAAAATTAATGTTAGCAAGTGCAATGTTGTGCACAAGTATGAGTGCATTTGCAAATGGCGAAGCCACAACGCCAGATGCTAATGATCCTATAGTTACTAAATTTGCCACGTTAGGTGTAACCGTTAAGCAAATAAATCCAAGCCCTGTTGCTGGTTTAAAAGAGCTTATTACAAATAAAGGTGTACTTTACGCCAGCCCAGATGGCCAGTTCTTAATGCAAGGCACATTGATTGATCTAAACAACCGTAGCAACTTAACCGAGCAAGCGCTAAATGGTGTACGTGTTGAAGGCATTAAAGAATATGAAGACTCAATGATTGTTTATAAAGCGCCAAACGAAAAACACCAAATTACTGTATTTACAGATATTAGCTGTGGCTATTGCCGTAAATTACATCGCGAACTAGACGACTTGCTTGATGCAGGCATTACTGTTCGTTATTTAGCGTTTCCGCGTGGAGGGCTGCAAGGTTCGGGTTACGCCGATTTAATGAATGTATGGTGTGCACGCGACCAACAAGAAGCCCTAACAGAAGCTAAATCGGGCGAAGATACAAAAGTGGTTGCCGGTTGTAGCGCACCAGTAGCCGAGCATTACCAGTTAGGCCAAAGCTTTGGTATTAGCGGTACGCCAGCCATTATTTTAGAAGATGGTACAATGATCCCTGGTTATCAGCCAGCAGCCGCACTAAGTGCAGCGCTTGAGGCAAACAAAGCGTCTTAATAAGGCGCTTGCGTTTATTAAAAGGCCGTAATGGCCTTTTTTTGTTTTTATTTTGAATTTATAAGTAAACCTCAGCATGAAAAAACTGATCATTGCGCGCGAAAATGTAGACGATTCTTACCTGCCAAGCGATCTGCACCCTGTTATTAAACAAATTTATGCCACACGTAACGTGCAAAATGCACACGAGCTAAATAATAGTGCAGCCACGCTAATCGACTTTAAACTGTTTAAAGACATCGACAAAGCCACCGAGCTATTAATTGATGCGCTGAATGCGCAAAGTCGCATTTTAATTGTTGGCGACTTCGATGCCGATGGCGCAACCAGTACTGCCACCTTAATGCAAGGCTTAGCCATGTTTGGCTTTAACAACTTAGACTACCTAGTACCAGACAGGTTTAGCTTAGGTTATGGCTTAAGCCCAGCGCTTGCTGAGCAAATTGTTGATATAAAACCAGAGCTGGTTATTACGGTAGATAACGGTATTTCGTGTATTGCAGGCATAGACATATTAAAAAAAGTGGGCATTAAAGTACTGGTTACTGATCACCACTTACAAGGTGAGCAGCTCCCTAATGCCGATGCAATTGTTAACCCAAACCGCCATGATTGTAGTTTTCCTTCAAAATCTATTGCCGGTGTAGGCGTTGCCTTTTACTTGCTTATAGCCCTTAGAAGCACGCTGCGTGAGCAAGGCTACTTTGAAAACCACGCTATGCCAAACTTGGCCGACCTACTTGATATAGTTGCCCTTGGCACTGTAGCTGATGTCGTTGCGCTTGATGCAAATAACCGCACTTTAGTGCACCAAGGTTTAGCACGTATTCGCAGTGGTAAAACACGCCCAGGTATAACGGCACTTATTGAAGTGGCTAACCGAAATGCCGCACGATTAAGCGCCAGTGACTTTGGTTTTTCGCTTGCGCCGCGTTTAAATGCCGCAGGGCGATTAGACGATATGAGCTTAGGTATAGCGTGCCTATTAAGCACTGATATAAACCAAGCAAGGCGCATTGCCAGTGAGCTTGATAGCTTAAACCATGCACGGCGTGAAATAGAGCAGGGCATGCAAGCCGAGGCGCAAGCTGTACTTGATAGACTCGCCTTTAACGACGACAACATTCCCGATGCTATTTGTTTATACCAAGAGGATTGGCACCAAGGTGTTATTGGTATTTTAGCGGGCCGCTTAAAAGAAAAATACCACCGCCCAACCGTTATTTTTGCTGGTGGCGAAAACGGTGAAATAAAAGGTTCGTGCCGCTCAATTGAGGGGCTACACATGCGCGACCTACTCGAAGGGCTAAATACCACCGACCCGCACTTAATTAATAAATTTGGCGGCCACGCCATGGCGGCAGGCTTGAGTATTAATGAGCAAAATTTTAATGACTTTAAAAATGCGTTTGATGCCGCTGTAAGTGCGCAGCTGAGCGAAGAAAGTAAACGCTGTATTGTATTTACCGACGGCGAGCTGCCAAACGAGTGCTTTACAATGGACTTTGCCCAACTATTAAAGCAATCAGGCCCGTGGGGGCAGCAATTTCCTGAGCCGGTATTTGAGCACACCTTTGAAGTTATTCAACAGCGTATAGTCGGCGAAAAACACTTAAAGCTGGTGCTTAAACATCAATCAGGGCGATTAGTTGACGCCATTGCCTTTGGCATTGATGTAAAAGCATGGCCCGACACCGAAGCTCGTTTTGTTAAAGTGGCGTATCAGCTCGACATAAATGAATTTAGAGGCAAGTTTAGCTTGCAATTAATAGTAAGAGAGCTTGAAAAAGTGCATTAAAAAATATGCACAATGCATGCATAAAAGGCTAATAAAGCGCGCGGTTTTTTGTTAAAATCGGGCGTTTTTATCATTTGACGATAATTTATTGCGTTTAGTGCTAATTTTAGCGCGCAATAATCTAGCCATTTTGGAGTAATGTACATGTTTGAAGTGAATCCTGTGATTAATCAAATCAAGGAAATTCGCGAACGTACTGAACTGCTTCGGGGGTACCTTTGACTACGCTCATAAACAAGAGCGCCTAGAAGAAGTAAACGCCGAACTTGAAGATTCAGCCGTATGGAATGAACCTGAGCGCGCACAAGCACTTGGCCGTGAAAAATCAGCCTTAGAGGCCGTTGTTGAGACAATCGACAACCTAGTAGCCGGTGCTGACGACGTAGAAGGTTTATTAGAGCTTGCAGTAGAAGCAGAAGACGAAGACACGTTTGTTGAAGCGCAAACCGAACTAGAAGGCTTAAATAAACAGCTTGAGGGTTTAGAGTTTCGTCGTATGTTTTCGGGCTCTCACGATGCAAACGACGCTTACCTTGATTTACAGTCGGGGTCGGGCGGTACTGAAGCGCAAGACTGGTGTAACATGTTATTACGCATGTATTTACGCTGGGGCGAAGCTAAAGGCTTTAAAGTTGAGCTAGTAGAAGCAACTGACGGCGATGTAGCCGGCATTAAAGGTGCAACAGTACGCTTTGTGGGCGAATACGCATACGGTTGGCTGCGCACAGAAACAGGGGTACACCGTTTAGTACGTAAAAGCCCATTTGACTCAAGTGGTCGTCGTCATACCTCGTTTGCCTCTGCCTTTGTTTACCCAGAAGTAGATGACAATATTGAAATTGATATTAATCCGGCTGACTTACGTATAGATGTTTACCGTGCATCGGGCGCGGGTGGTCAGCACGTTAATACCACCGAGTCGGCAGTACGTATTACTCACGTACCGACCAACACGGTTGTACAGTGTCAAAATGAGCGCTCGCAACATAAAAATAAAGCCCAAGCAATGAAGCAGTTAAAAGCAAAATTATTTGAGCTTGAACTTCAGCAGCAAAATGCTGAAAAGCAATCGCAAGAAGACGCAAAATCGGATATTGGCTGGGGAAGCCAAATTCGTTCTTATGTACTTGATGATGCACGTATTAAAGACTTACGAACTGGCGTTGAAAACCGTAATACGCAATCGGTACTTGACGGCAACCTAGACAAATTTATTGAAGCCAGCCTAAAATCTGGCCTATAACCACCAAGCTAAAAAAGAGCTAAAAAATGACTGATCAAATCCAAGACGAAAATAAGTTAATCGCTGAGCGTCGCGGCAAATTAGACGCTATTCGCGAAAATTGCCCAGCCAACGGTCATCCTAATCAGTTCCGTCGTGAACATTACACGGCTGATTTACAGGCTGAGTTTGGTGATAAGAGTAAAGAAGAGCTGGTAGAGCTTGCGCACGTTGTATCAATTGCTGGCCGTATTTTAGCTAAGCGTGGTCCTTTTATGGCCATTCAAGATATGAAAGGCCGCGTTCAAGCTTACGCATCTAAAGATGTGCAAAAAGATTTAAAAGCAAAATATGGCCAACTAGATATTGGCGATATTATTGGTGTTAAAGGCGCACTTAATAAATCAGGTAAAGGCGATTTATACGTAGAAATGACCGAGTACGAACTACTTACTAAGTCACTACGCCCATTACCAGAGAAGTTTCATGGCTTATCAGATCAGGAAACTAAGTACCGCCAACGTTATGTTGATTTAATTACTAACGAAGCAACGCGTGAAACATTCCGTATTCGTTCACAAGTAGTTGAAGGCATTCGTCGCTTTTTAGCAGAGCGCGACTTTATGGAAGTAGAAACGCCAATGCTACAGGTTATTCCTGGCGGTGCATCTGCGCGTCCGTTTGTGACCCACCATAACGCACTTGATATAGACATGTACTTACGTATAGCGCCAGAGCTTTACCTTAAGCGTTTAGTGGTAGGTGGTTTTGACCGCGTATTTGAAATTAACCGTAACTTCCGTAACGAAGGGTTATCAACGCGTCACAACCCAGAATTCACTATGATTGAGTTCTACCAAGCGTACGCTGATTACATCGATTTAATGAACATTACCGAAGACATGCTACGTACAGTTGCAACTAACGTTTTAGGTAGCCCAATCGTTGTTAATACAACGAAAGACGAAAACGGCGACGTTATCGACTCAGTAGAGTACGACTTTGGCAAACCGTTTGAGCGCCTAAGCATGGCTGATGCTATCTTAAAATATAACCCTGAGTTTGATGCTGCGGTATTTAATGACCCAGAAAACCACTTTGAAGAATTAAAAGCGTACGCTAAACAAGTGCACGTTAAAATTCCTGAAAATTGTGTATGGGGCCCAGGTAAGTTTTTATGTGAAATATTTGAAGAGACGGCTGAGCACATGCTTATCCAACCTACATTTATTACAGGCTACCCGTGGGAAGTATCGCCACTTGCGCGCCGTAACGACGAAAACCCATTTGTTACCGACCGCTTTGAGTTTTTTGTTGGCGGACGTGAGCTTGCAAATGGCTTCTCGGAGCTTAACGATGCACAAGACCAAGCTGAGCGCTTTACTCGCCAAGTTGAAGAAAAAGACGCCGGCGATGATGAAGCAATGCACTACGATGAAGACTACATACGCGCACTAGAGTACGGCTTACCGCCTACTGCCGGTGAAGGTATTGGTATTGACCGCTTAGTCATGTTATTTACTGATTCACCAACCATTAAAGATGTTATTTTGTTCCCGCACATGCGCCCACAAGCTGACTAAGCTTTAACAAAATAAACGTAAAAACGCCGCTAAATTTTAGCGGCGTTTTTGTGTGAGTATAAAAATAAGCGCCAATGCAGAAAAAGTTGGAGAGTAAATTGCTCTATAAAAATAGACGAAAGAGAGGATAAAATTTCGCTTTTTAATTAATTAGTACTAAAATAAATTTTAAAGCTAGTTATTAATGGTTAATTCAGATTGGGTTCTTTACTGTAGCTCTGTATTAAATATCCTTAATAACGGTGCTACAACGTAATTTATGACTGTTTTTTAAACATTATGTTGTATTTATGTAAAAAACTTAGCTAGAATACGCCAAAATTTTGAGCTGGGTTAAAATAGCACGCTAAATATGAATTCTCAAATGGACTTAGAATATAATATGAAAGACAACCGAGTTGAAGAATCGCCAGAAACCGATACAACAGAGCAAAAGCGACAAGCCTATTACAGAGCCTGTATTGCAGAGTTTCAGCAATTAGGTTACCAAGAGCAATATTTAGCGCAGCTAAAAGATGATTTAGTGCCTTTAATGGGCGTTAACCCGCAAGACAAAAACATTTAAATCGTATACTTTTCAAACCAATTATATAATTAATGCCTACTTATGCGCGTTCTCTAACCAGATAGTCATTTTTGACATAAAAGTGTTTGACATATTTTCTGAAATCTTTATTATACGCCCCACAAGACGGAGAGGTGTCCGAGTGGCCGAAGGAGCTCCCCTGCTAAGGGAGTATAGAGTTTGTAGCTCTATCGAGGGTTCGAATCCCTCCTTCTCC
>NZ_LKDV01000031.1:0-48842 GCF_001401875.1 Pseudoalteromonas sp. P1-13-1a
GTAAGTCATTAGAATAACGCAGGAGCAGTTATCGAGCCCACTAGGTTACAAACCTCGCGCCGCGATTAAATAGCCCCTAGTTTGAACAAATTTTAATCCGCAAAGGTCAACAGACCCTTAGAACATTAAACAGGATTGTGCATGCTTCGCTTAATACAAACACTACTTGCCACCAGCCTACTACTTACAGGTTTTATGGCACAAAGTTACGAAATTGAAGATTTAGGCGATGGCCTCCACCGCTTTATTGACGACAGACACCGCTCGGTATTTTTAATCACTCCACAAGGCGCAATAGTTACCGACCCACTTAATAAAAAAGCCGCCACTTGGTTAAAGGAGCAAATTAAAACCCGCTTTAACGTACCCGTTAAATACGTTGTATACAGCCATAATCACAGCGACCATATTTACGGTGCAGAGGTATTTAAAAGCCCGCACACTACCTTTGTAGCACACAAACTTACTGCGCAAGATATTAAAAACACGCAAATAAAAACGGTTATGCCTAACCTTACTTTTGATGACGAGCTAATACTTACCCTTGGCGGCTCAACCTTAAAACTTAACTACCACGGCCCTAACGATGGCCGAGGCTCAGTGAGTATGCTGTTCGAAAAACAAAAAACATTATTTGTAGTCGACTGGATTGTTATTGGCAGAATGCCATGGCAAAAACTATGGAGCTACGATATTCAAGGTATGATTAATTCAACCCAAGCGGTTTTAAATTACGACTTTAATACCTTTGTGGGCGGCCATGCCGATATGGGTAATAAAGCCGATGTAGTACGTTATTTAAGCTATATAGAGCAGCTTTACAGCCAAGTAACCGCTGCAGCGCTCGCGGGGCAAAGCCTAGAACAAATAAAACAAAACGTTAAGCTCGATGAATTTTCAGATTTAAAGCAATACCAAGCCTGGCTGCCACTTAATATTGAAGGCGTATACGAGCGCCTTATGGAAGAGTCAGGCATGGGCTGGCGCAGCGATTTATAAATTGTATGCGTATGCATGCGTTGCTTAAATACAAGTGCATACGTATTCACATTGAATTAACAACGCAAGCTTGTGATAGTGCACTTTTTGTATGCTAAGGCGCCACCATGAAATTAGTTGCTTTACTGTTAAGCTTATCAATATTTGTAGTGCATACCAGCTATGCAAACACGGCCAATGTGCAAGTAAGCAAAGGCCACATTGAGGTAATCGACAATATAAAATCACAGTTTGTAAAAAACCGCTTTTTAAATGTTTGGCTACCGCCAGGTTACAACAAACACACCACCTACGACGTGCTCTACATGCACGATGGCCGCATGTTGTTTGATGCAAATAGCACATGGAACAAGCAAGAATGGCGCGTAGATGAAGTAGCGGGCACACTAATAGAGCAAGGCAAAGTACGCCCGTTTATTGTGGTAGGTATTCCAAACGCCGTAGAAAACCGCCACAGCGAATATTACCCACAGCAACCGTTTGAGGCCTTAAGCAAGCAAAAGCAAAACGCCCTATACCAGTTAGAAAAATACCCAGGCCATAAATTATTTGCCTCTAAGGTTTACTCAGATAACTACTCACGCTTTTTAATTAAAGAAGTTATTCCTTACATTGAGTCTAACTACAACGTAAATAAAGGCGCGCGGCACCGCTATATTGGTGGCTCTAGCATGGGTGGGCTTATATCGTGGTATACACTACTTAATTACCCTAACGAATTTGCAGGTGCTATTTGTATGTCGACCCACTGGCCGGGTATTTTTAGCCACGACGACGAAGTATTTGCCGAGTTTAAAAATTACATTGCCAACAACATCGAAAAGCTAAGTAACCAAAAGGTGTATTTTGATTATGGCGACAGCACTTTAGATGCCATGTACCCTAAGCTACAAGCGCAAATTGATGATTTATTTATGGCGCAACAATACCCAGCAAAGCTATGGCAAAGCCAGTATTTCCCGGGGGAAGATCACACCGAAAACGCGTGGGCAAAACGCTTACACATTCCGCTTGAGTTTATGTTTAGAAAAACCAAGCAAGCTGCCCCCGAATAATCATTTACAAGTATTATCCTATCAGTAATCACAAAAAAGCGGCTTAACGTTTACTACGTTAAGCCGCTTTTTTAATAGACTTTTAAACCATTTTAAAACGTAGGTCGGAAGCGCAGCACCGTCCGACAATTAACGGCGCTTAAAGCTCATTAGTCTTACCAAGCATTCATAGGAACCTCTAAAGGAACTTGGCTACCATCCTCATTTTCTAAAACTAACTGTAAGATGTCCCCTGACTCCTTTCGCATTAATTTTTTTGCTTTACTGGCAGGGCAGCCCGGAATTTTACAGCCTTCTATAGAAATAATTTTTTGCCCTGCAACAATCCCTGCTTTTTCAGCGGGTGAATTAGGCTTTACTTCTTCAATAATAAATGACATTACTTTTGGGCTAAAAAAGCCATCCGCCCCAACGTTCCCTACAACTCCAAGCTTCACTTCTTCTGCTGCCAAGGCATTAAAAGAAACAATTGATATTAAAACAACTATAATTTTGAACATAAAATAAACACTCCCTGTAAGTGTATCGTTAACAATACATGCGCTCAAAACTTCCCATAGTCGAAGGCGCAGTATCAATACCTAGTTGTTTGGTGCCAAGAGGGATTTATTAAAATCCCTCTTGGACTTTTTAGAAGTATTGAACGATGTGAGCTATTGCTACTACAAGACCGCTAAGTGCTGCAATAACCTTCGCTATATCAAACTTTACTTCAATGCTGAGTTTGGTTTTCATGGTGAGTATCCACTATACCGACTCAACCGGTTGAGTCATAAAAGACTCGTTTTTATATCCCGCCTTGCGAGCGGCTTGAGGCGCTATGACTAGTATAAACAACCTCAAATCGGACGATTTCTGCTGGCACAACCAGCCCAGATTTCGAGCTCCTGCTCTAGATAAGGTGTCGCCCTTTAGCCGCCTACCAAGCG
Source organism: Pseudoalteromonas sp. P1-13-1a (assembly GCF_001401875.1). Classification (NCBI taxonomy): domain Bacteria; kingdom Pseudomonadati; phylum Pseudomonadota; class Gammaproteobacteria; order Alteromonadales; family Pseudoalteromonadaceae; genus Pseudoalteromonas; species Pseudoalteromonas sp. P1-13-1a. The sequence continues at coordinate 2,984 of NZ_LKDV01000031.1, forward strand.
ACATACGGAGCTGGTGACTCCGAAACTTTAAAAAATAATAAATTAATATTGCATTAGACGCACATATCTCAATTCATCTTAAGATAATATTATTTACTATTTATATTTTTAACAAATTACTTAAGATATTACTATCACAAAGTTTTTTATATTCTAAGTGTTACGATAAATATTTTTTTCAATGTAAAAAACCGCGCTAACCCTTTATAAAAAAGCTTTAGCGCGGTTATCAATACTTGAAACCTAATTAACCAAGTAACTAGCTAAAATCGACCACCACTTCATAGCGCCCTGGCATGTCGTTTACATCGTAAACCCAGCCGTGGCGTTTAATTATTTTTTCACTTAATTGCAGGCCTAGTCCGTACCCTATGCTGGCGGGTTTTACTGAAGGCTCGCTCGCTTTAGGGGCATCGTCCTGCTTACTACAATTAACAATAGTGATTTTACTGCCTTGCTGCGTAATGTGTACTTGGCCCGCTTGTGTATGCTGATAAGCATTACGAATTAAGTTAGTCAGTACAATGTGACACGCAGTAGCATCGGTTGTAATTAAGCGCTCTTGCTGGGTGTTTAAAACCACCTCAACGTGCTTAGCATTAAGCAGGTAATTAAGCTCATTACTTAGGCTCGTTATTTTATCACTCAGATTTACAGGCTCAGGGCTACTTTGCTGATCTTCGTTGCGGCTTAGCCATAATAGCGTATCGGTTAAATCGCTCATGGTTAAACCAGCGCGCTCTATACGCTTAAGTGTAAGCTGCTGTTTATCGCTCAACGGGGCTTTTTCGCTTAAACGGTTGAGTAGCTCTACGTTGCTGCGAATAACCGAAATTGGCGTACGCAGCTCGTGACTAGCATAGCTTAAAAAGCGCTGTTCGCGCTCTACGCTTTCGTGCGCCGAAAGCAAGCTACTGCGTATTAATGTGGCTAAAACATTAAGCTCATGGTAAGTAAAATCAGGCGGGGTTTGCTGTAAATTAGCTTGATTTAACGATTTAGCCCACCCTCGTAAGGACTCCACGGGCTTGGCTATTTTTTTCATTACCATAAACAAAAAAAACGCAAATAACACAATAGCTGCCAAGCCCGTTACAACAATCCATAGCATGCGCTGTTCGGGATCTATATTGGCAATGACCGTGGGGCGGTCTTTTTCGAGCATAATACGCGATACATAACGTGGCTCGCCCAATTCATTTGGATAATACACAACAAAAAAAAGATTCTCAGGCAATGTAAACATCGACGACTGATCTTTTCTTTTGTGCAGTAAGCCTATTTCTGTAGGCTTTGAAAAACGCTGTTTAATTATGCTTGGCATATCTTCCCAGCGGCTTGCAACAGTAAAACCTATTATGTCTTTTGGCTCCCCTGCTTTTACCTGCGTTGTTTGCGTAAGCTTTAGCATTATCCCGTTTAAGCCTTTATCAAGGCCATCAACAAAGTAATTTACACTTAAAAATGAATAGCCGATGGCCATAGCAGAGCTAAGCACCACCATACTGGCAAAAAAGTAAATTCTTAGGCTTGGCCTTATTTTCATTGCGGTTGCTCTTGGGTTGGTTTTATTGCAAAGCCAACACTTGGAATGGTTTCAAGCTTTACTTGTTTAGATGCCCCTTCTAACTGCTTACGCAAATGGTAAATATGCACTTTTAAGCTATTACTATCAGGCTGTTCTTCGCCCCAAACAGCTTGCATAATAGCGCTGCGTGTAACAGGCTGCGGCGCTTCGCGTACTAGGGTCTCTAACAATTTAAAGGCGATAGGCGATAACTTTAGTGTTTGCCCCTCCACCTCGGCACTGCGCTTTGCTAAATCTAAATTTAAATTAGCTAAGGTGAGGCGTTTTACCTCACCGCTTTTACGCTTTGCCAATACTCGTACACGCGCTACCAGCTCTTTCATGGCAAAAGGTTTTACTAGGTAGTCGTCGCTACCAGCATCGAAGCCTTCTAGTTTATTATCGAGGCTATCGCGAGCAGTGAGCATTAATACCGGCGTATCTTTACCTTGTTCGCGCAATGTCCTACACATTGTTAAGCCGTCCATTTTGGGCATGTTTACATCTAAAATAATCATTTGATAGTGGTTAATTTGCAGTAAATTTAAGCCCATAACGCCGTTGCTTGCGTGGTCACACTCAATGTCTTCTATATCGAGATAATCAACAATTGTTGTTGCCAGGTCTATGTCGTCTTCAACCAGTAGTACGTTTATCATTAAGAGGTTGCTCCTTGAGTGCGTTTTCCACTTAAAAAGTCTATCACATTGGCAATTAAGCGCTTAATCTCAACTTGAATCATTAGCAAGGCCGGAATAAGTATTAACGTAATAACCGTAGCAAACAAAATACCATAGCCAAGTGATGCCGCAGCAGGGATTAAAAACTGCGCCTGCATTGAGGTTTCGCCCAATAATGGCACTAAGCCCGCATAGGTTGTAATAGAGGTAAGCATTACTGCACGTAAACGGCTTGTACATGACTCTATAATGGCATCGTGGGTGTTCATGCCCTCATCTTTTACAAGCTCGTTAAAGCGCGAAACAAGTAATAAGCTGTCGTTTACGACTACCCCGCTTAGCGCCAAAATACCATTTAACGAGAGTATACTTATGGTTAAGTCGTTCCACCAGTGGCCTAAAATAGCCCCTACAACACCAAATGGAATCGCCACCATAATCAACATAGGTTGAATGTAAGATTTAAGCGGAATAGCAAGCAATACGTATATAACTAATAACGCTGCTATAAACATAGTGCCCATTGAGCCTGTAGTTTCATCTTGCTCTTCGGCTTCGCCGGCAAAGTGAATACTTAAGTTAGGGAACTGCTTAGTAAGCTCAGGAACTAAATCGCGACTTAAATTATCAACCAGCTCATTAGAGGCCACTACGTTTTTGTCAACTTGCGCACTTAAGTAAATTGCACGTAGGCCATCAATGCGGGTTATTTCATCTTGTTGATATTCGCTGCTTATATTTGCTACGTTAACCAAAGGCAATACGGTGCCATCGGGTAATCTAATACGCGACTGCATTATATCAGCCGGTGTTTTACGGGCATTTTCAGGGTAGCGTACACGTACTTTTACTTCATCTTTATCGCGTTGGTAGCGCTGTACAATTGCACCACCGAAAGCTTGTAAAACTTGCTCTGATAGGCTCGCCGTATCCATACCTAAAGCGCGCCCTTGTGCGCTTAAGGTAAATTTAAGCTGTGGCTGACCTGGGTTTAAATTATCGTCTATGCCATTAACGCCAGCGGTGTTTTGTAAGCGCTCTTTAAATAATGCGCCTGCAGCCATTACGGTTTCATCATCCCACGCTTTTAGCTCTACTTTAAAGTTATCAACCATTTTACGTGTGGCTAATACTTGTAGTTTTTTACTGCCCTCTGGCATGCCAGCAAGGCGTTGCCACTCTTGTGCAAATTCATTTGCTGTAAAGGCGCCTTCGTTCAGTAATTCAACCGTAACGGTACCACTTGTATCGCTACTACTCACAAGTTGTAAGCTGGTTATTTCACTCTCTTGCGAATCAAACTTATCCATTAAGTTTTGCTCAGCTTGAATTGCAGCCTGCTCAAGCGCTAACAAGTTTTTATTAGTTTGCCCATACGCCGCATCGTTTTGCATAACAAGCTCAGCGCTGACGGTATCGCCGGCAATGCTTGGGAAAAACCCCACTTTCACTGCGCCTGTCATTGGCATACCAATAACCAGGATAAAAAAGGCTATAAAAGCAGCAACTACGGCATACCTAAAGCGTAGCGAGTATTCAATAACGCGGCGATACACATTTTCGCTAAACCAATTTAGGCCGCTGTCGGCACCGTGCTGCACCTTAGACCACAAGCCGCTTATGCCCGATTTTAACTGACGCTTAGTGCTAATATGGGCTAAATGCGACGGTAAAATAAGTTTTGATTCAACAACCGAAAGCAGTAAACAAATAGTCACTACGGTTGCAAACTGGGCGTAAATTTTACCTAGGTTGCCTGATACATTCGAAAGTGCCACAAACGCAGCCACCGTGGTCAATACGCCAAAGATGGTGGGCACCGCCACCTTCATGGTGCCTAAAATTGTGTTATTGAGGGTATCGCCATGCTTTTTACGGGTGGTATAAATACTCTCCCCTACCACCACTGCATCGTCGACCACTATGCCTAGTGCCATAATAAAACCAAAGGTGGTCATTTCATTTATGGTCAGCGCGGTGTAACTGTCGGTCATAAAGTACAGCGTGCCAAAAAATACAAATGGTAAACCGCCTGCTACCCATAGCGCAACGCGTACGTTTAAAAATATCGCTAAAATTACAAACACCATAATAATACCGGTTACGGCGTTTTTAGTAAGTAGCGATAGGCGCTCGGTGATCATGGTGCTTTTATCTTGCCAGCTCTCAAGCTCTACATTTTGTGGTAATAAACCGCGCTCATGCCACGTATCAATTACACTTTGAGCTTGCTCAACAATCGTGGTTATATCGCTGTTTTCATCCATTAAAATTTCAATGCCTACAGCATTTTTTTGATTGTAACGGCTTAACGAGTTGGTATCTTCTGCGAAGGTGTCGGTAACGGTTGCTACATCACCTAATTTAATTTGTGTGCCTGATTGCGTTGTTAGTAACACAATATCAGCAAAGTCGCGCTGCCAATAAGCTTGGTCAGCGGCTTTTAAACGTATAATTTTATTGCTATCGCGTAAGCTAGTCGAAAGCGGGCTCGATGATTCGTTATTAATTACTTCACTTACGTCGCTAATGGTTAAGCCGTAGGCTTGTAATTTACCTTCGTCGATTTCTACCGACATCATAGGGTCAAGCACGCCTGATTGCTCTACATCGCTAATGCCTGATTTAGCTAATAAATCAGCTTTTAATTGCTCACCAAGGCTTTGCAATGTATGGCGATCGGCATCACCAAATAATTGTATGGATAATGCGTGATCTTGCCTGCGGGCTTTGTCGATCACCGGCTCTTCGGCATCTGCCGGAAAGTTGTTTATGGCATCTACTTGGTTTTTAACGTCGGTGAGTAGCTCATCAAGCGAGTAGTCGGTTTTTTTCTCTATGCTTACATGGCTGCCGCTGGCATCTGATGTAGAGGTAATACGCTTAATACCCGGTACGGTTTCAAGGGCTTCTTCTATTTTCAGCGCAATGCCTTCCTCTGCTTGCAGGGCGTCACCACTGTCGTAAACCACCGATACAGAAATAGTATCCGGCTCAAGACTTGGAAACGCCTCTTTACGCAAGGTAGAGAGGGACATTATACCCATTACTATTACACTAATGAGTAATAAATTGGCGGCCACTGAGTTATTAGCAAACCAGCTAATAATGCCGTGCAAAGGGTTAGTGTTATTAGGTAATTGCGGTGCTTGATGCGGGCTCATTATGGCATCTCCTCAACAACGGGGTTTACTAACATTTCGTTTAGGTAGCTCACTAACGGGCGTGCAACTACGCGTAAATTGGTATGCCCTTCAATAGGAGAGATATAAACGTAATCACCGCGCTCAAATAGTTTTTGCGCTTTAGCACTTACTAACGTATTTTGCTCATTTACGTACCAAATTAAGCCATCTTGCGATACGGCTGATGCAGGCAATTTAATTACGTTATTAAGTGTTTTACCCGCAATTTGCACCGCTAAAAAAGTACCAGGTAACAACGGTTTTGCTTGCTCAAAAGGTTTATCTAGTGCAACCACTACAGTACGCTGACGCGAGCTGTCATCAAGGTGTTGCTCAAAGCGAGCTATATAACCTTGCCACTGATTTTGTGTTGTTACATCACTTAAAATAACCTCACCCGACTTATCGCTTGCTAAGTTTTGCCACTGGCTTAACGAAAGCGGCACGCTAATTTCTACTTTGTCGGTGCTATTTAATGTAGCCAGTGTATCGCCAATGCTTACATATGTACCTAGGTCTATATCGCGCGATAAAATAACAGCATCAAACGGCGCACTTATATGGGTGTTTTTTTCATCACGCTGTGCGGTTTGTAATGCGTATTGCGCATTATCGGCCGTAGCTTGTGCAGCTTCTAGCTGAAGCGTTCTAAATACTAAGGGTGAGCTAGGCGCTTGGGTAACGCCCGAGCGCTGCCATTCACGTTTTGCTTGGTTTCCTAAGTCTTGCTCCTCTTGCAGTGCAAGCTTAGCATCTGCCAATGTGGCTTTAGCGCTCGCGACTGCTTGTAAGTATTCGGTGTTATCTATTTGTGCAAGCACTTGGCCTTTTTTAACGACATTACCTGTGGCAAATTGCTCACTCATATCCGTTATTTCGCCTTTAACTTGTGCTTTTAAGCTAAGTGCCCAATGTGCTTTAGCCTCACCGTGGCCACTAACATAGGCTTGGTATGTACTTGGCACAGCATTTATAACAGATACATTGGGTGCCACAGATTTAGCCGGCTCTGGCTTTGGACCATTTGCTTGCTGCGCCATTTTTTGGCCGTTATATGAAATAGCAAGCCCTATGCAAACAATGGCAACTAGGGTTACAACAACAGGTACTGGCGAAATTTTCATGACGATGCTCCAAGGCCCAAAGCAAGGCCTAAATCTATACGGTTAGTTAAAAGGGTGTAATTTATTTGGCTAAGCTGAGCTTGTAGGTCGTACACCTGCTGCTGCACAGTGAGTAGGTCTAAAATATCAACCAAACCTTGCTGGTATTTGCTTTGGTAGTTGCTATAGCTACGCTTAGCACTGGCAAGTGCGTTACTGATTTGAAGCTGCTGCTGTGTTAATGATTGCTCTTGCCCTAGTGCGTTTTCTACTTCGTTTACAGCGCTTAATAAGGTGTCTTGGTATTCCCAAAACGCTTGTTCGGCATTTAGTTTTGCAATATCAACTTGTGCACGCAATGCGCCACCTTGAAACAACGGCGCACTTAAACTGCCTAGTAAGTTCCATACTGGGCTGGTTAATAACGCTTTGCTGGGTGTGGTTGCTAAATCACTAAGTGATGCCGAAAGCGTAATGCTAGGGAGTAAATCTTTATAAGCTACATCCACTAAATAACGCTTAGATTGAATATTATAATAAGCACTTTGTAAGTCGGGGCGACGCGCTAAATCTTGCTCTGGTAATGCACTTAGCGGCTCCATAACCTCAGGTAAAACAGCGCTAGATGGTAAGTTTTCAAGTTTATCAACGCCCACTAATAATACTAAAGCGCGTTTTGCTTGCGCTATTTGCTCTTGGTAATCGGCAATAGTGGCTCTAGTTGAGGCGGTATTTGTACGCGCGGTATCAAGGGCTTCTAAATCACCTAAACCGTATTGGTAACGCTCAACAATACTTTGCTCGTTATTTTCTAAAACCGTTAAACGCTGCTGCTCTATGTTGAGTAAATCTTGCTGCAAAATAATATTTAAATACGTGCGTATCACGCTGGCTACTAAGGTGTCTTTAGCGCTTTGGTAAGTGGCCTGATTACTAGCTATGGTCATGTCTTGCGCGGCAACGTTATCAGCAATTTTTTGCCATACGTCGGCTTCCCAGCTAACCCCTAGCGATGAGCTGTACTGTGTGCCGGTTGTTTCGTTGCGCTGAGCGTCAAAGTCGGCATTGATGCTAAACCATTGGCTTGCTGCGGTTACATCACGCTGTGCATAAGCAAGTTTTAGCGCCACATGCACTTGATTAAACGACGGGTTATTTGCAATGGCTTGCTCAATAAGGGAATCAAGCCCCGCTATATTCACTAAATCGGTAATATAACTTACCTTGATTGCATCTTCTTGAGTGTATTGCCAATTTGTATGCTGCTTTAGAGACTGCTCGGTGCTATTACCTGTATAACTTGGCTGGCTACTACACGCAGCAAGCGTGCAGCTAAATGCAAGCAATAAAACTGTTGAACGCTTTTTAAAATAAACCATTTAACTGTGCCTAATTTACATCATTGCACACAGTTTATTAGGCCAAGGGTTAAGAGTGGGTTAAAAGGGGTTAACTACTTTAGATAAATTAATATTTGCCACGTTCTGTCAATTTACGTAGGCTTTGGCAAAAATCCTTATACACATCTCACATGCTAAAATTAATTTTTACTCTTTTTTTAATACTTCCTACTTTATTACAGGCTAAAGTCACCTTAAACGATAAAACGCTTATTTATAGTGGTCAAATCAACCAACAAAATAACAATACGGCAGCTGAGTTGTTAAAAAACAATCCCACTATTCATACTTTTACTATTACCAGCGGTGGCGGAAATATTGATTTAGGGATGGATTTAGCTGAGCTAATTTTGGCGCATAAATTAACCGTAAATATAAAGCAGTTTTGTTTTTCGTCGTGTGCTAATTATGTATTACTTGCTGGGCACCCAACTATAATAGAGCCCGGTGCAATTATTGGATGGCATGGTGATGCAGCTTCAGCAAAGTGGTTAGATAGTGATATTGATGCCATGGTAAAGCAATTAAAAGAGCCTCAAAAAAGCCAAAAATGGAAAGAATTACGTGCTCATTACGATGAGGTCATTAATAAAGCAAGCCTGCGCGAAAAAGCTCTCTACAACAAATTAAACGTAAATCACGACTTACTCACTGTTGGGTTAAAACCCAATCTACGCAGTGCTGCCATAAAGCAACGTGCTCGTGGTTGGACGTACGCACCTAAAGTGCTTAACTATTTTGGAATTAGCAATATTAGCTATAATAATTGGCAACCTCGTTCAGTTAAAAATTTTCCGCTTCTTATCATTAGCGACTTAAACTAATAACTATTCCTCTCTTACTAACCTCCTATTTTACTCATAATAAAGCCCTGTTAATAACAGGGTTTTGCTTTTTAGGAACATTTTAAACCACCAGCTAATATTACCTATTTATAATACAAATGGAGATTAAACTTTTAAATCTAATTGATATACGTTATCATTCGCAACATCATTAACTTTCTATATTAACAATAATGAACAAGCTAATTAAGTTTACCCCAATACTATGCGCCCTTGCTTTAGCTGGCTGTGGAGGCGGCTCTGGCAATACAGCCCCGCAGTTTGCACAACCTAATTTAAGCTTTACTGTAAACGAAGACACTTCATTTACTGCTCAAGTAACAGCCACCGACGACGATGCTCTTAGCTACACACTGGCTAATGCTCCTAGTAACGGCACTATAGCAGTAGAAGCAAATGGTGAATTTACATATACGCCTTTTAGTAATTACTATGGCGAAGATAGCGCAACTATTAGCGCAAGCGATGGCAGCTTAACCGCAAATGTTGTGGTACGTTTTAGCGTAGAAAATGTTAATGATGCGCCGCAGCTACTAACCACTAATGTGTTTGTTACCTCTTCAACCACTACGCAAGGGATTATTACTACGCAAGATTTAGATGGTGACACCGTAACTATTAGCTTAATTACACCACCGAGTAATGGCGTAATGAGCATAAATAGCACCACAGGTGAATTTACCTATGAAGCACAAACGCTAAGCAGCATTGATGAGCAATTTGAAATTAGTTACACCGATGGCCTAATTAGCGAGCCGTTAACTGCAATTATTTCGTTAAGCCCTTCTTATGTAACTAACGAAGACAAACTTAATTATTACTACAGCTCTAGCCTATCTCACTTAAAACAAGCTGATGAGCTAAGCGCCAATATTGCTGATGAACTGTCTCGTTACGATATATACGCAACACAAGCTGCCGCCTATGCGCGTGCAGGATTTTTAGATACTGCTAACGACTATTTAGCACTAATAAACGAGCAAACAGCACGTTCTTCGGCACTAAAAGATGTAGCGCAAGCACTTGATGAAATAGGCCAAACAGAACAAGCAAACGATTACCGCGACCAAGCGGTGGCGGCCTACAACCAATACTTAGCTGATAAAGGCTTCGATAATATTGCCTCATCAGACGCATCAGCGCTTTACTCTTTAGTAAAAAGCTATCTAGGCGCCGATCAAGTCTCACAAGCAAGTAATTTGTTAAACACAATTTCGTTATACGCTGAGCAAGTACGCGAAGACGAGTACACATCAAGCTATGGCTACTTTTTAAATGGCGTACGCTTATCAATAGATGATGCCCTACAAAGCTATGCACAAAGCTTAGATGAAAGCGATTTAACACAAGCTAAATTACTTGCCAATAACTACGCGCAACTTGCGGTAAAAGCGGGTTACAGACTGGTACGTAGCGGCGAATACGAAGGCCAACCATACGAGCAATACAAAACGTTGCACGGGGCATGGGCTGCGCAATATCTTTATAGAGCTGGCGAATTTGAAACGGCAAAAGATTACACTAACCAAGTACTTGCTATGTATGGCTCTACTGGTTTTGATAGTAATTATGCCTATTCTGCATCGCCATATAGCGCCGCTACTTTAGATAACTACACCTACCCGATTCAATTTTTAGCAGGCTTAATTGAAGGCTTATACCAAAGCGACGAAAACCCTGCAATAACGCTGTCAGACAGCGAAACCGATATAAATAACGCGCTAGAACAAGTGTATGGTTTTAATATAGCTAACCGCCTACTTGCTGGTGAAGATATAACGAGTGCCGCAGCACAAGCTCGCAGCTTTTTTACTGAAAATGGTGATTACAACGAATTTTTTAGAGCACTTACCGAACTTGATAACGTCCCAGGCACAGGCCTAATTTTAAGTGAAGCCGGCAGAAACGACTTAGCACAGCAAATATTTACCTATGCGGGCGACTTTTTAGCCTCTGATGAATACATTAGCAAAGAGTCATCAACCACGTTTTTAACCGGTTCAAAGGGCTGTAAATTGTTAGTTGATTTAACTGCGCAGGTCGGTGGCGATACAGCAAATGCCGCTAATAAATGCTTAAGCATGCTTAATACGCTTAATGATGGCGATATACGCACGCTAAGTAATAACTCATCAATTACAGCGCATAACCAAGTAATAGTATCGCTTATTAAAGGCGGCTTATCGGAGCAAGTAGCTGGTGTACACAATCAACTACTTAGCTACATTGCACTAGATGAAGATACCGAAGACAGATTTGAAGCCCGCTTAGAAACTTTAGGTTACTTAGTTAATGCAAACCAAACATCACTGGCAAGTACCACTTTAAATGATGCGATTACTGAAATAACCCCTGAGCTAAATGCATTAACAAGCGATCAGCTAGAAACTATTTTAGCCGCTGTTAAAGCCGAAGTAATTGGCTTAGAAGAAGCTCAAACAGGTGAATTTGAACGTTATTCTATGCTTTCAAGTATGGGTTCAAACGCAGCGAACATTAGCGACTTTTCAGCAAATTATAGTAATGCAAAAACACAAGCTAGCACGCTTTTAAATACGCTTGAGCCTCTTATTTTGGGCTTTGCCGATACAATTATTGCCGACAATATGGAAGACTTAGTTAACAGTTTTACGTTAATTAACGATATTAGCAAAGCACAAAGCTTAATTAGTAACGGGGTTAATGGCGAGGCCGATCAGCTTGAGCTTTACATAGGCATGACCAACTTAGTCGCCTCTCGCGATGACTTTAGAGGCATAGCGATAGCAAGCGTAGATACCGACCACGACGGCCTACCTAACTTCTTTTTACCTAACGCCAGCGATGAAGACATAGCCTTAGCTGGGTTAATTGCCGACCAAGACGCCGATAACGATGGCGTAATTGATAGCGAAGACACTACCCCACTAGGTATTTAACTAAGAGCCGTAATAAATGCAGACACCGACTACCCTCGCGTGTCTGCTTTTGCTTTCTCAGGGTGTATACGCCGCAGAGCAGCAACAGCAGACCGAGCCAAAACCACAGCCATGTAACGAACTTAAAGATGAGCAAAAAGAGCGCTGTGAAGCACTTGAGCACATTGAAGTAAAAGGCCAGTACATAGGCATTGAAGTACCCGAAGTTATTGGGCGTTCTTACTTAAATCGTGATTTTATAAACGCCACACCTAAAGGCAATGGCGATATAAATGAGCTAATTGCATTGCTCCCTGGTGTACAGCTAAGTAACGAAGCCTACTCTATTGGTAGCTTAGCTGAGATCAGCGCGCCGGAAATATCAATCTCAGGGGCGCAACCTTGGCAAACAGGGTTTTCGTTAGATGGGTTAAATTACAATAACCGCATAGACCCAGCCAGTAGCAGCCGATTAAGCTCTTCATCAGACGATGTATCGGGTGGCGTGCAAAGTATGAACGTAAACTCCGATGTAGTTGAATCTATTACTGTTTACGACCATAACATTCCGGCTGAATTTGGTGGTTTTTCGGGTGGTATTGTTGATAGTAAAACCAAAAGCGTATTTGCAAACGACAGTTTTAGTTTTGGCGTGCGGGGGAATCAAAGTAGCTGGGGGAGTTATCATTTTATAGAGGCCGATCAAGATAGTTCACAGCAAAATGTTGACCAAAGTACGCTTGAAGAGCCTAAATACGAAAAAATTAGCTATAACCTGCGTGCTAATAAACAAATAAATAAGCGCCATGGCGTAATGATGAGTGTTAGTTACTTAACCAGCGACATCAGCGATTTATCGCTAGGGGAAGTAAAAACTCAAAGCAGAACAAACATAAATGCGATTGTGAAGTATGGCTACCGAAATGGCTGGGTAGATGCATTAGATTTAACACTAATGTACTCCCCCTACGAAGTTGATAATTTTATTACGGATGCCAAAGACAGTGACTTTCATTTAGAAGGCGGGGCTATTGGCGCCGTTGCGGCATTAACCGAGCATTTTGACTTTGCATCGTGGCACAGTAATCTTAATTTTAGTATGAGTGACAGCAGCCGAGAAGGCCCTGCGCACTTTTATAGCTGGCTACAAGCCAAAGGGAAAGATTGGGGGCAATACGCCGACCAAGGTGATGCACAAACACGTTATTCTCGCCAAGGGGGATACGGCGCGCTTGATAATACCCAATACACCACCAGCTGGAAAAACACTCTTGATTTTAAAACGCTGGAGTTTGCTGGCACTGAGCACCGTATAAAAGCCGGTATTGAACTTATTCGCCAAGAAGTAGAACGCGAACGCATACAAAATAGCTACAGCTACGATTCGCCTATTATTTGGTCTAGCGCTAGCACACCTCTTAATTGCAGTGGTTATACGCTTGATTGCCAAGCGCTGCAAACCACTATTTCTATTGACGAACTTGCAGCGCAACTTGGTGGCGAAATTGATTTTAATAATCAAGCGCACATTAGCGCTTATACAAATAATGTAACCGCAACAGCACAGTATTTTAATGGCCGTTTAGTTACCCCTGCAGAGTATATAAATGTAACACTTAATCGTGCCTCATTTTATGCTACCGATAGCATCACACTAGGTCAGCTAAGCCTCAATTTAGGTATGCGCTACGAATATGATGACTTTTTAGCAAATCATAATATTGCACCACGTATATCGCTGGGTTACGATGTTTTTAACAACAACCGCACTATTATTAGCGCAGGCGTTAATCGCTATTACGATTCAGCTATTATTGGTTATAAAGTCAAAGAACAGCAGCGTTTTTCATACCGAGAATACCGCCCAATTGAAAACGGTTACCTTCAAGGGTGGTTGCCTTCTAACTATACTGGGGCGTTTAAATACCGCTTTGATGATGTAAACACCCCGTACGATGATGAACTCGCGCTAGGTATTGCCCATTCATTTGAAAAAGCGGGCAATGTATCGCTCAGATATGTAAAACGTAAAAAGCATCAGCAATTCTCTCAGGTTACCGATGAAGAAGCTGCTAGCGATGGTTATAAATATATCCGTATGACCAACGAAGGCGATGGCAGCTCAGAGCGCTATTCTATTTCGTGGAGCGCACAATTTGGTAGCCATTCATTATGGGCTAACGCCTCCTACGCTGAAAACAAAGTCTCTAACGACGACTACAATGCCACGGCTGAAAACACCCCTCTTGATGAACTTGTTTACTACGTAAATGCAAGTGGCAGCAGCGAGCTTGTAACACTTGGGCAGCTTGAGCAAATTCGTACAAACTTTGGCACTCCGATAACCGGTGCACTAGGTTGGAATGTTGATTGGAGCAATTCATTAAGCACAGGCCTTAACATAACCTTTAGTGATAGCTACACCAGTGCAGTGAGTACCGGCGCAAGCGAAAGCATAAGCCTTGAACAAAGCTGTGCAAATTGCCCTGTAGAGTCAACACTTGTTGATGTATACGAAGAACAAGAAGTTCGTGCCAGAACCATGCTAGGCCTAAGCCTACGCTATAGCCACAACCTGACAAAAACCCAGTCAGTTGAAATAAGAGCAGATATTTCTAACTTATTAAATGCACGTACTTACACAGTAAACGAAGGTGCATCGGGTATTGAGCCTGGGCGTATGTTTTGGCTAGGAGTTAGCTATAACTATGATTAGGTTATTAAGCATTTTTGTATTGTGCTCATTTAGCTTAAATGCCAAATCAGCAAGTAGTAACGATTTACGCTCACTGTATAGCAAAGGCCAAGCACATTGGCCTGCTATACAAACCAGTGATGGCAGACGTGTAGAGCCCATGTCGCTTTTGCCTGTAGCCTCGCCTAAACCTGAACACGTTGCGTTAGGCGATAAGCTTTTTCATGATGTGCAGCTCTCGCGTAATAATACCGTTAGTTGTGCCACCTGCCATGAACGCGATAAAGGCTTTCATGATGGCCGCACAACCGCCATAGGCATTGACGATCAAGTTGGTACGCGTAATACCCCCGCTATTTTTGGTATAGATCAATGGCAAAGTTTTTTTTGGGATGGTCGCGCCAGCACCGCAGAGCAACAAGCACTAATGCCCATAGCAAACCCTATTGAAATGGACTTAGACCCAAAGATAGCTTTAGCGCGAGTAAATAAAGACAAAAGCTACCATGCATTTAACAAAAGCGCTTTTAATAGCAGCACGTTAACCACAGAGCAAATGGCAAAAGCCTTAGTTGCATTTGAGCGAACATTAGCCGCGCCAAGTAGCCGCTATAAAACGTTTTTAACGCAGCTTAATAAAAACCCACAACACGCAATTAATAGCTTGAGTGATAGTGAACTAAATGGTCTGCACCTTTTCAGAACTAAAGCCAAATGCATGACCTGCCATAATGGCCCGCTGCTCAGCGACAACCAATTCCATGGTACGGGGCTGCATTATTATGGCCGCCGTTTTGAAGATAAAGGCCGCTATGATGCCACCCAAAACCCTGAGCATATAGGCCAATTTAGAACGCCGTCGCTTTTAGGTTTAATGCAAACATTTCCGTGGATGCATAACGGCTTATTTGATGATTTAGCCGGTATTGTCGCCTTATACAACCATGGTGGAGTAAGACCGCGACCACGAAAAAGCCAACTAAACGACCCACACTTCCCCAAAACCACCGACCTGCTTATAAAGCTTAATTTAACTAAGCAAGAACAAGCCGATCTCGTGGCATTTTTACGTATATTATAAGCGCTGATTTACTCACTTAAAGTGCGCGTGAGTAGCTTAGCGATATGAAATCAAGGCCAGGGTTGGGCTTTTTAATACCTGCGTTTGAATAGTGAAAATACTTGAGCGACACGCTGTGTTGCTCAGCCTCACCAAATTTCATGGCAATGCCTAGGCGGTCTTCAAATTGATAATGGGTGCTTATGTTTTTACCCGCAAATTTAGTGTCGTCTAATAGGCTTAAGCCAATACCAAACTCGGCAAAAACCCGGTTTCCAGCAATACTGCCAATAGGATAAAAAATTACAGGCGAGAGCGATAAACCTAAATTAGCGTCGTAGCGTTTTGGGTCATCGTATTCAAAAAAGTTGGCATTGGCTTCTAGGTAAATCTCTAGCTCTTCAAAGCCTTCTATTTGGTAATCTAAGGCATATTGATAAGCCACCTTAACCCCTCGCACGTCTCCTTCACCTTGTATGTAGCTCATCGAAAAGTAATTTTGTGCAGCCGTTGCAGCGCCTGCGTATAGCGTTATAGCTATTAAAAACAATTTATAAAGTTTCATGTTATTCACCTCAAGCAGCTCTTTTTTATTGCAATTGCTTGACCTAAACACAGCACATTCGGCTGCTATAGATAAAGCAATGATTCAATGAGGTGCATAGTAATTGCATTTAACTATTTTGATAATTGCAATTTAAGTGGAATAACTTTCTTCAATATATTGATAATTAAACAGTGATTGAGCGCTCACCAACATGCGTTGTTAACCGCTTATATTGCTGCTTAAATAGCTGCCAACCCACAATACCCGACAAGGTATTGCCGCATGCCATACCGATAAATAACCCTGTTAAACCGTAAAAATACGAGCCTAACCAAAGTAGCGGTAGGTAACACAAAAATAGTCGCAATATGGAGATAAATAAGGCCGTTGTTGGAAACCCCAGCGCGTTACATACCGATACTGTGATCATACACACACCTAAAGCTGCATAACTCAGGGGCACAAAAACAAAGTAATCTGTCAGGTTAGCAACAATTTCACTATTATTGCTAAGCACATGTGCAAGTGGATTAGCTATGCCTAGCATAATAACTGCTAATAAAATTTGTATGCCAATTACAAAGCCGCACGCAAGTTTTACTACGCTTAATATTTGCCTAAGCTCCCCCCGCCCTTTTAAATTTCCAACAATAGGCGGCAGTGCCATGGTAAGCGCTAAAATTAAAATAATCGCAATATATTCAATACGGTTTGCAAGCCCCCACGCAGCTACTGCAAACCCACCATATGCGGCAATAAGTGCAGTTACTATCATGGCTGAAATAGGCGGAATAAACTGTGAAAGTAAGGCCGGTGCCATCATTTTTGCAATGGCTTTTATTGCCTGCTCGGTACGATTTTTTAAAACGCCAAAAGTTAGCAGTTCTCGTTTAATAAGCGTGCAAAACACCACGATTAAGCCTATTGCAAAAGCAACACAGCTTGCCCATGCAGCACCCGCTAAACCCATATCAAAAGTAAACATAAACAATGGATCGAGCGCTATATTTAACACGCTGGTTAGCACCATAATTCGCCCTGGTAATAAGGTTTCGTTATGAGCGCGGCAAATGCTGTAACCAAAATAAAGAAGCGCGCCAAGCCAGCAGCTTATTAGCCAAGGTAGCCAGTAAAGCTCGGTTAAATTAAATAAAGAAGGCGTTGCACCCAGCGCTAAAATAATATACTGCTGAAAAAGCCACAGCGCCAAGCACAATAGCGTGACTATTGCGGTGCCAATAACCACAATTAAGCTACCTAGGTAGCGTGCGTAGTTAACTTTATTTTCTCCAAGTGCTGTGGAAATAGTTGCAGTTGCCGCAATACCTAAGCCTACTTGTACTCCCACAATTACCTGAAAAATAGCAATACTAAAGGCAACCACAGCGAGCGGCTCAGCGCCTAGCTTAGCAATAAAAATACTATCAACCAGCTGGCTCCCCATAATAGAAAACAAGCCAACTAACATAGGCCAAGTTTGCTTAAATAAATGCTTTAATAGTAATGATGTATTACGATTCATAAGGCAGGCTCACTCTAAACTTAAAAATTTAAACGAGAAAAATACCGAAAAAAAAGGCGCTTATAGTAAGCGCCACAGGAAAAGTCACAATGAATAAGCCACTAGTATATTTACACAACTAACCATTGATAATATAGTTGTTTAAATAATCAGTTTATTGAAAAATTTGATAATGAATATTGCCCATTTAAACCTGTTTGTCAGAATCGCAACCACGCACAATATTAGCTTAGCTGGCAAGGAGTTAGGTTTGTCGGCTGCAGTTTCTAGTGCACAAATAAATAAGCTTGAAGAAACGCTCGGCGTTAAACTTATTCATCGTACAACCCGAAAAGTATCGCTAACCGAAGAAGGCCAAGCTTTTTTACCCCATGCCGAGGAAGTCCTTGCCAATGTAGAAATGGCGCGCGCCTCGGTAGGAATTGGCAGCGTAACGCCACAAGGAAAATTGCGCATTACCGCCCCTGCTTCGTTCGGGCGTATGCATATTATTCCTGCATTGGCTGGATTTATTGAGCAATACCCCGACCTCACTATTGATTTACGTTTAAGTGATAGCATCATTGATATGGTCGGCGGCGGGTTTGATATAGCAATACGTGACGCTGCTCTTAATGATTCAACCCTTATAGCCCGAAAAATCGCTCGCGATAAACGCTTAATTTGCGCATCGCCCAATTACCTTGCAAAACACGGCACCCCAACAACACCGCAAGATTTAAAAAATCATACCTGTGTTAATTTACATGGTTTAACGACATGGTCGTTTATTACACCCGAGGGCACACAAAACATTAAAACCAATAATGTATTACAAGCTGACAACGGTGAAGCAGTGCGCGACGCGTGCGTGCAAGGCTTAGGTATTACGTTAATGTCGAGCTGGTGTGCCTATAAAAAACTACAAAGTGGTGAGCTGGTACAAATTTTACAAGACTACCCACTTGCATCCGACACCGCTATTTGGAGCGTTTATCCAAGCTCACGCTTATTAGCACCAAAAGTTAGGGCTTTTATAGACTACTTTAGTGGCTACTTTGGTGACGAACCCTACTGGGAAAAAATATAATTATTTAATTAAAAATAAAAACGCACACCTGTGCGTTTTTTTATGCCTAAACTTTACATATAAAATGTTTATTAGGTTAAATATTAGGCTAATAAAGCAGTGGCTCACTTGTGTAGTCAGACGAGCTATTTAATGGTGTGATTTTATTGAATTACTTAACGAGCACTCTCAATAGTGCTGACCAAAAGCCAACTGAGCAGCTTAAACATATCAATAACTATGAAACTTACATTTTATTTGCACAATTTATTGTCATACTAAAACCAAGGTAAATAAATGGTTTTGGGGTAAGTATGAGAGCAATTAAACGAAGTCGTTTCAAAGTACTTGGTGTTAACACTAAAAAGGGCACACTCGCCCTGAGCATATTAAGTGCCATGCTACTTTTATCGGCATGTGACGAACACGCTCAAAACGATAATACAGCAGTTACCTCTCATAAAAAAACGCTCAAAAACACGCTTATTAATACCGATGCATTTAATATTAAAGCCATGGTAAAACTACCACAAACTGTTGAATGTACGCTTGAAAACGGCTCGCAAACCCAATGTACTCAAGTGGTTTTAAAATATCAGCCCGACAACATTGAAGTAGGTCCTTTTTGCCCAGAAACACTCGACGACGTTGGCGGAATTTGGGATTGGGATGGCACCGATGCAGGTCTATACAGATTAGATAAAGCGTTTTTAACCATGCTTAACGAGCAAGGTTTTACCTTTTACGATGAAGACGGCAACGTGCATATTGTTGATAACGCGACCATTCGCCCAACAGTTGATCATGCATGTATTAATGTATCGGTAGATAAAAGCGTAGAAATTACCGCCCTTTTACCACTGCACCCTGTTATGTCTGAGCAATCAACAGCGTTGGGCACAGTATCTAAGGTGGGTATAGCGCTTGCGGGTGTGCCTATTTTTTCGGATGCGCCAAGTGTGCAACATACTGGGCATTTACCCGCGCTTGATACGTGCGCAGGCCATATCGATCCGGGTGGTTGGTACCACTACCACGGCACCGCCAGTGATATAGACAGCGTATATAAACACGAACATGTAAACGCCAACTGTAATAATTTAACGCAAAAGCCAAGCGCCCTATTTGGTTATGCCTTTGATGGTTACCCGATTTACGGAAGCCAAGAAATTGATGGCACAACCCCCGCCGAGCTTGATAGCTGTAATGGCCACATAGGCCCTACGGGTGAAAGCGGAACAGTTACTTATCACTATCATGCCAGTAATACGTTCCCTAATTTACCTAAGTGCTTAAAAGGCGTGGTTGCACAAAACAACTTTGCGACCACAGCACAAGCGGGCGTAGGCGCTAAGCCACCTGAAGGCACTAGAACAACGCGCCATGAACCACCTGGTGGCGGTGGTCCTAAAGCAGGCAGCCCTAATGGCGGCGGCATGTCACCACCTGGGTTTGCACAAGCTGCTAAAAAGCTAGGCGTTAGCGAAAAGGCGCTTATGCAAGCAATGCAAAATGCTGGTGGCCCTAATGCCGATTTAACGATTGTAGCAAAAACACTTAACGTGACACCGGCGCAATTAAAAGCGGCCTTACCCGAAAAACCAAAACGCTAATTAATAGACTTACCAAAATATTTAACCATGGTGATATTTAAGTTTATTCTCTTTAGTCAGAGGTTTTGAGTAAAAACAAGGTGAATTTACGCGTCAATAGCTGGCCTACTGCAAGTAAATTCAACACAGTTAGCGCTGAAAATAGCTGCTCGAGATAAATTTATTATCCAAAGTTCAGGTTAAATACAACTTACAGCAAGTGTTAAAAGCACTTGCCGTAACAATTAGTTACGCTGCTTAAAGCCTATAAAAGTTCCTAAAATCGTCAAAAATGTGAGAAAACGTTGGCTTGTGTCAAGAACAGTAAACGTTAGTAAAAAGCTGTAAACACAGCCGTGTTATCGGTTACATGTCAGTTACCATTCAGTTTAAAGCGCTAGTATTGAACCTAGTTATGTAACAACATACACGAGGCAATAGTATGAAACTGACTCAATTACTCCCTGCTCTACTTGCCATAAGTGCAGTATCTGGCGCTGCATATGCAGCGCCCAATGAGCGAGAAAACACAAAAAGTTTTAATAATGAGCGTGCAAAACGCATCGAATACAAACGAGATGAGCGCCGCGATGATAAAAAACAGCGTATAGAATATAAAAAAAACGACCGTAAAGAGCGCAAGCAAGCCAAACGCGAGCACCGCAAAGAGCAAAAGCGCAAAGCTGCCCATTACAAACAACAGCAACGCACACGTAATTATTTTAAACACAATCGCCACAAGGTAGTTACCTACAGACCTGGGCGCTACTTTAACCATTTACCGCGCAATAGTGCATCTATCAGATTTAATGGCATTACGTTTACATTTAGTGATGGTATTTACTACAGAAAAGCGAAAAGAGGCTACCATGTTGTTAAGCCACCAAGAGGCTTAAGAATACGCTCATTACCAAGGCATTATTCACACTTTAAACGTCATAATACCACTTACTATACTTACCAAAATGTATATTACGTAGCAGACAATAATGGCTACAGAGTAGTTGATGAGCCTAAAATAGTGGTTAATCAGGCTATAAAGGTAGGCAGTGCTAAAAATTATGATTTAGGCCAAACCTACGACACCCTCCCTATTTCAGCAGAGGCTGTCACGATTAACGAGCAACAATATTTTAAGTACCAAGATATTTATTTTTTACCGCAAATAAACGGTGACGAAATAAAATATTTAGCGATAAATTTAGGGTAATAATATTATTCAAACGAAGGGCAAGTTGCGCTAAGCATCTTGCTCTTTTGACATTAAGTCGGCCATTCGTTGGTTAATTTCTTGCTCGCTTAAATCTTCTTTGTGGGTGCCTATGGTCCAAACATGCCCGAATGGGTCTTGTAGGGTGCCGGCTCTATCACCATAAAACTGGTCGTGCACTGGGCGTACTTCTGTAGCGCCAAGTTCAATTGCCTTTTTAAATACGCTGTCTACATCTTCTACGTAAAGCATTAAACTTACCGGTGTTCCACCAAGTTTTTGTGGGCTTTTAAAAGACTCATCAGGACATGAGTCCGAAATCATAATGTGCGAGTCACCAATAATAATTTCAGCATGGGCTATACCGCCCTCTGGCAGCGGCATTTGCATAACAAGTTGTGCATCAAATGCATCGCAATAAAAGCATATGGCTTGCTGCGCGCCTTCTATAATTAAATACGGAGTTACTGAACTAAACCCTTTTGGAATTGCTGAAACAGTCATTACGCTCTCCATTAGTTTTGGGGGTATATATTCAGCCTATAGGCTAAAAACAATTATTTCAACGTAGCACCCACTTAAGTCACTTTATCCAAACTAGCTAATTTAAGTTCTATAACTATACTGGCTGTAATATATACCTTACTACTTTTAAATAATTAGGACTTTTATAATGGTAGCTAAAATTAGCTTAGCGCTTAAAAAGTATAAAGTTCTGAAATGCTTATTTTTAAGCTGGTGTGTTTTATTGGCTCACCAAAGTGCGGCAAAAGTTGTAATTGGCATTGTAGATAAAACAAAAAATGACACCTTTTATCAGCAAGCATTCAAAGGCTGTTTACACTTTGGTCGTGAGCATCCTGAAATCGAGTGCAAGTACGATGGACCAAAAGATTTTCAAGATATTCGCAGCCAAACTATGGCAATAAATAGATTAATTGACCAAGGAATTGATGGTTTAATCGTAGCAACAACCGACTCTCAGCACTTGGTCACTCACTCATTAATGGCGCTTAAAAGTAAAAATATTCCCGTTATAACGTTTGATTCTGACCTGCTAGAAAAACACCAACAGTACCGCCTAACCTATGTAGGGAGTAATAACTTCGACTTTGGAGTTGCCCTGGGCGAGCAAGTAAAAAAACTTACCAATAAAGCAAATAATACGATATGCATACAGTCGGGACATCACACCACTCCTAATTTAAACAAGCGTATTGCTGGGGTTAGGTATGCACTGTCTGAGCAAGCCAAAACAAAGCTAACAGGTAAAAATGGCTGGCGCGAAGATAGTCGTTGCCCAATGTTTAGTTTGGGTAAACGTGAAAAGTCACTAGAGCAGTTGATGAGTTTATTAAATACGGACAACCCGCCCATTTTTCTAGCTGTAGCGGGGTTTGCACAGTTTAACCCACACTATGTTAATGCGCTTGGTCCATACAAACAAATGATTGAAAATAAAGATATTATAATCGTCTCAGCCGATACTGAAGAAATACAACTCAATGTATTAAGTAGAGGGTTGTCCTCCGCTAACATAGGGCAAAATCCATTTGAAATGGGCCGCTTGAGCACCAAATTAATGCACGACTACATTTTATACAATAAAAAGCCCACACAGTCCCACTATTATACTGACTTTCATTACTGCACAAAAAATAACGCTTCAACGTGCACAATAAACTATTAAAAGCGATAAGTAATTATCAGCGAGTATTAACTTGCTTTTTAACAACGGCGAATTTCTTATAATTAACTAATAGCAAGCTATTTGGCTAATACTAAACACCACGTTGTCAAAACAATAAGGGTGATAGAGTTTTGTAATAAACCTATTGTATACCACTAAAAAGCCCATACAACACTCTCTTTTCATAAAAAAACCACACTTTTTACAAAGTGTGGTTTTTCTTTTCTACAAACATTTGTTTGTTAACGCTGCCAAAATCTCAAATTGCGTAATGTTTCAATAAAGGTATTTGCGGAGTGCGTGTTTAAATCTATCCAACCATCATCAACCTTACCATCATCAAGCCCTGCGGCTTCAAACAATGCCATAGCATCTTGTGTATAGCCTATATACTTCATATGCGCGAATGCATCGCTTACAAAGTCCTTAGCTTCAGGAATACCGGCAAGCTTCTTAGCGCCTTCTTGCGTTGCAAGTACCATCACCGCATCGTAAAGCACCGAAGGACCGCCATTAATTACTTGATCAGCTGCTACATGCTTACCTTTACTACAACATGCTCCACCCACTTGTGCGGCCACAATTTCGTAGTTAGCGCCTTCAGCGTCTAAGGCATTTATAACTGAGTTGAAAATATCGGCATCAAAACCATCGCTTACTAAAATACCTAACTTACGACCTTCAAAGGTATTAGGCGCATTTTTTAAAATACTAAGTGCATCCGACACAGGTAAATCGTTACGCGTTGGCATAGCCGCTTCTGCAGGCTCTGGCATGTCTTGCAGGCGTAGACCCTTAGCCACTTCTTGCGCTAATGTTTTGTCTACATTTAATAAATGCGAAACCACTCGCTCACGAATTGGCACATGCTCTACTTTTGAAAGCTCAAATACAAACGCATATTGAATGTGCGCTTGCTCTACTTCTGTTTGGCTTAAGTAAAATTGGCGAGCTTGACTGTAGTGATCGCTAAATGTTTCTGAGCGATAACGCAGCTTATCTCCACCGCTTACTTCTGGCTCGCTTGAGCTTTTAAAGCCATGCACTGGGCATTCGCGTGGGTTATGTTCATCGCCGCTCCACGAGTTTGGCTCGTAGTTAACACGCCCTTTAGGGTTATGCATTGCCATATGACCATCTTGTTGAAAATGGCGCATCGGACATTTAGGCGCATTAACCGGAATATGCGTAAAGTTAGGGCCGCCTAAGCGCTTGGTTTGCGTATCTAAATACGAAAAATTACGTCCTTGCAGTAATGGGTCGGGTGTAAAATCAAGCCCCGGCACAATGTTTTGTGTACAAAATGCAACTTGCTCTGTTTCGGCAAAAAAGTTGTCGACTACGCGGTCAAGTACCATGCGCCCAACAATTTTTACGGGCACTTGCTCTTCCGGTATAAGTTTAGTGGAATCAAAAACATCAAATTCAAATTCATCTGCAAATTGTTGGTCAAACACCTGTACGCCTAGCTCCCACTCTGGGAAGTCGCCTTTACCAATAGACTCCCACATGTCTCTGCGATGAAAGTCAGGGTCGGCGCCATTCAGTTTAAGTGCTTCATTCCACACAACTGACTGCATACCGGCTTTTGGTTTCCAATGAAACTTAACAAATTTCTCATCTCCTTTGGCATTAATAAATTTAAAGGTATGAACACCAAAGCCTTCCATAAAGCGTAAAGATCGCGGTATAGCTCTATCTGACATGGCCCACATGAGCATATGTACCGACTCGGGCGATAAACTTACAAAGTCCCAAAAGTTATCGTGCGCGGTTTGTGCTTGCGGAAAGCCACGGTCTGGTTCAGCCTTAGCAGAGTGAATTAAATCGGGAAACTTCATCGCATCCTGAATAAAAAATACAGGTATGTTGTTACCCACTAAATCCCAGTTTCCTTCTTGGGTGTAAAATTTAACAGCAAAGCCGCGAACATCACGTGCTAAATCGGGAGACCCTTTATTTCCTGCCACAGTTGAGAATCGTGCAAACACTGGAGTTTTTTCACCTTTGCGCTGAAAAATATCTGCACAGGTTAAATCTTCAAGCGTGTCGTAAGTTTCAAAATATCCGTGTGCGCCGTACCCTCTTGCGTGGACCACACGCTCAGGAATGCGTTCGTGATCAAAGTGAAATAATTTTTCGCGCATTACGTGATCTTCCAGAAGCCCTGGGCCGCGCTTGCCCGCACGCAATGAATTTTGGTCGTCGCTTACAGGGCAGCCCTGCGCGGTGGTCATGGTAGGGTGTTCATCCGACGCCTTTTGATGCAACTCGCCGCCATGCCCTTTATTGCCTGCGTATTTAAATGATTCAGCCATGTTTAGTCCTTCATACAATTTGATTTAATGGGTCAATAGTTTTTATAAGCTTTAAAACTAAAAGCGACCTTGCAAATGCAATATCAAGACCAGCCTACTAACCTAGTAAAAAAGGAGGGTAAAGGTAACAAAGTCGTATTTTGGCTAATTTATAAAAGTAAAATTTACACAAGCATGTAACTTTTTCAGACAAAAAAAGAGCACTTAAAAGTGCTCTTTTTAAAAAGGATTTATATTAGTCTTTATTCTCGTTAACTAAAATAACTTTACGATGCGGGAATGGAATTTCGATATTGTTATCATCAAGGGCTTTTTTAATCAGCTCGGGCACTGTGTATAAAATTTCAAAGTAGTGCTCACCTTTACAAAACGGCCTTACTAAAAAGTCTACCGAGCTATTGTTAAGTGTTTCTACTTCAACAAAAGGGGCTGGGTCTTTTAAAATATGTGGGTGAGCCTCAAGCACACTATCAATAACCTTGCGAACAGCATCGGTGTTTTCATCATATGCCACACCAAAATGCATATCTACGCCGCGAATAGGATGGTGCGAATGATTAATAATCTGCGCTCCCCAAATTTGGCTATTGGGGATAATCACTTGCTGATTATCGAACGTTTGCAAAATAGTGGTAAACATATCAACCTCGGTAACTTTACCAAAGCGCCCTGCAGCTTCTATAAAGTCGTTTACTTTATAAGGTCTGAATATAAGTAACATCACACCGGCAGCCAAGTTAGACATAGCACCTTGCAGTGCTAACCCTATAGCTAAGCCTGCTGCACCTAATAGTGCAATAATTGAAGCTGTTTGCACACCAAAGCGGTTTAACACGGCAATAAATACAAACGCTAAAATAACATAGCGCGCCATGCTACCTAAAAACCTAAATAGTGTGTCATCAAAATGAGTGTATTTATGGCATAAACTTACAATCATATTACGCACTTTGCCTGCAAGCCATAAACCTATTAGTAATATAACGATTGCCATTAAAATATTTGTTGCCCACATTATTGCTGCGGGCAAATACTGATTTACATCAATATTATGTATTATCTCGTCCATTTTATTATTCCTGTTAGACTGGTTGTAATTAAAAAAGCTTACCAGCACACTTATTAACTTTTTATTAACCAAATTGCAAATTTATACCTACTTACTAAATTAGCCTTTCATTTATCTCACCAATAGCAGCTGTCAAAACCAAATTAGTATATAAATTGACCGAAAATATTTTTTGTTGCGTATATGTTGTTCAATTTGTAAATAAAGCCAATGTGTTCTAAACCTTTAAGAGACACCTTGTTAAGGAGCGTTGTTATGCCAACAACAAATACGATTAATAAACACTCTGAATTTGCCCGCTGCATTGAATGCAATAAGGTAAACACATTTGCAGCTTTTCACTGGCTCGCACTGGCGTTTAAAGACATGACCCGTGCGCCCATATTGAGCCTAATTTACGGGGTTATATTTACCCTAATTCCTGTAGCTATTATTTACTCGGCAATGTTTACAGGGACTTATTTAGTGATACTGCCCGCAACCGTGGCATTTGCATTAATAGGCCCTGCCTTTGCGGCAGGTCTTTACGATGTAGCATGGGAGCTTGAGAAAGGGCATAAACCCACATTAAGCCACTCTATTAAGTCGATGTTTAGAAACCCGGTAGGTGAATGGGGTTTTGCAATAATGCTAATGGTGATCATGATAGCTTGGATGCGATTAGCCGCGCTTGTGCATGCTTTATATCCTAGCCATGCCAATCCCACATTTGAAGAATTATCAGCGTTTTTAACGCTAGGCAGTTTAATAGGTGGTGTATTGCTTGTAACTGTGTTTTCGCTTTCTGCTTTTGCTCCGCAAATAATGATGGAGCGCCGAGTAGATATTATGACCGCAGTGATCAGCTCTATGAACGCTGTTAAAACTAACTTTGCCGCAATGGTGGTGTGGTCTATTTGTATATTTTTACTCGTAGCCATCGGCTTTGCTACCGGCGCCGCGGGCTTTATTGTAATTATGCCTTTGCTAAGCTATGCCAGCTGGCATGCTTACATCGCAGTAATAAAAACCAAAAAACCTCGTGGTTACGAGTAATACCAATCCGTATAATTACGTGATCTATTTTGAGGATGGAAAAACGTGTTGATAGGAAGGCAAAAAATTCGCTATTTAGTTGTTCTAAATGAGAGTTTTTTAACGCAGATAGCGACACTTTTAGCCCCTAAAAATGATTAAGTTTTATTGCGGGTTGGTATAAAACCAACCATTTATAGTTCTAACCACACTGACAAAAATAGCGCCAAAAGGCGCTATTTTTTTATCAGCCTAGCAAGCATGCTTTGCTTAAAATACCCAAATGGCATGTAAAAAGGGCTGGTTTTCTATGTCAGCCGTACCAAGCTTGTTGTACCAATAACGCCATTCAATCTCTACCATTTAATTGGAAAAAAGAGATATGATTTCGAGCCTTAGCTAAAAAATTAAGCGGTGTTACTTCAATAGAACATAGGTGAAACAAAGCGTTTTTAACGCCTACCCAAGACGATAAAAATTCGAATGGCATACTAGATAACTCGTTATATGAAGAGTACCACGAAACCTATATCACGTTTATTGGTGTAGTACTCTACAGCATAACAATCAGAACAAAAGATGATTCGAACTTAACTAGTTTTATAAGCTCATAAAGCGCTTTCTACAACTTTAAAGTAGAAATAAACGAATATGTTAGCAGGCAAAGACAGTCTGATTTAAAAAGTTCACACTACATAACTCCTACAACGACCCAACTCACTATGCGCATTACAATTGTCTGCGACTTATTAGCAAAAATAGGCGTTGCTAAACTGCAACATATAAATGTTAACTTTATATAAATAAAGAACTTATCGGTTTTTATCTTGTGGTTGGAGAATCGATGAGACGTTTTTAAAAAATAACTTTGAAAACGTTAACGTCGATTTATATAAACTAGGAGTCACAGGCAGTGATTTATTGTGTAGAGGTGAAGACATTACAAGTTATACCGATATTAATTTACAAACCAAGCAAGACACAGTCGACAACGGCGCGATTTTAAACTTTATTGAGCAAATTCATAACGGCGAAACTGATGCAACTGATGTAAACGGTTTACTAAAATATTTATCAGTGAGTGCTGCCCTATCAAACCTAGATAGCTATCACGGTACGTTAGCGCTCAACTATTATATACGACAGAGATGGCGTGTTTAGCTTATTTTACCATGGGGTCTTAACGATTCATTTGGCACATTTACGATGGACTTTAATGGCGTTGATATACGAGAACTTTATATAGACGAACAAACCAGTGGTGCACTTGCAGAGCGCCTACCTAGTGCATTAGCGAGTGAAAGTAACTTAACAACGTATCATGTGTACTTACAAACGTTAATTAATAGCTCGCTTTCAAGCGCTCAATTTAGCCAACGTGTTGCTGATTTAAAAGATTTAATTAGCGAACATGTTGCTAATGATCCAAGTGCTTTTTATAGCTATTCGCAGTTTGAACAAACCTAACATCATCGGTTAATAATTTTTATGGTTTAACCAAGTTTATGGTTTATCGCGTAGCTAACATGACCCAACAGCCTAATGGCGAGCTTCCGTCGGCAGTTACAGGTAGGGCTTTTGAAGTAACTCGTTCCGTCATACATTTAAACAATGAAATAGTTAACAAAGAGCCATACACACTGTATGGCTCTTTTTCCATCGCTAAACTCCAAGTTCGTTTAGCGATGGAAATTTAAATAAGTCATCTGATCATAAAAGATATTACTAAAAGCGACTCATTGTTAAAAACCATTTTAGGTACACTTTTATTTAGATTTATTTGGTGTTAATATTCAGCAATGATGATCGAATACTCATTAAAGGATTAATAATGGTTATCTATTTCAAGATATTAGCCCTCCGGCACCCATTTACCCGAAAATGAAACATTCAAATATTAAACAATAAGTTCAGTTAATTAACCATTGAAATGAATGAGGAATTTTACTGTGGTTATAATATTGTCATCTATTGTTTTCCTTTATTAAACAGCTTCAAATTGACTTTCATAATTGAAAAGGATTTTCATGAAATATAAATTATTAAAAACCACTTTATTATTTACTTGTATGACTGCTGCGATAGCCAGTAATTATTCTTTGGCGTCAGAACCCGCTCAAAGTAGTAATGACGCGTACATTGCAAAATTTTTTGACCACACTTTATCTCTAGCTACTGGCCTTGAAGGCGCTTACAGCGGTGATTTTAACGATGATGGTATAAAAGAAATCGTTACTGTACAAAATAGTACTATTGATTTTATTAATTCAATTGAAAATAATGAATTTAAAGTAACTGATAAGATAGTTGTTAGTAATAGGCAATATTATGAAAGGAATCCATTAAGCAAAACTTACCGCAACGCTGAGTATTATCACGGTGGTTTATTTAAAAGTAGTTTTTATTTTTATGACGTAAACTCTGATTCACATTACCTTTACATTGAAGCAGAAAAAGAAGTTCCTACATCAAACTATGATAAAGTAATATACATTGTTGACTTAGCCACAAGAAAAATTAAAAGCACAGTTGAAATAAGCATATTAGACTATACATTACCTCGTGTTTTAGATTTCAATGATGATGGTGTAAATGAGCTTGTTAAATACGAAGTAGTCAACAGGAAATATAATACTGTAAATATACTAGACCCATTAACTCTAGAAATTATAAACACTTACCCCTTTTCTGATACTGATACTGATACTGATACTGATACTGATACTGATACTGATACTGATACTGATACTACAGAAGAAAAGCCACAACGTAGCTACTTGCACGAGACTATCGTAGATTATGATGGTGATGGTATTAATGATAGTCTGTTTTATTTTGATCCTGAAATACAAACAGTATTTGGTTTATCACTTTCAAACCTTGAGGCCTTTTGGGAATACGAGGTGCACGATTTTCAATGCAGCGCAAGTTTTTTAATTGATGATGTTAATGGAGACGGTAACTTAAACTTGGCGTGTGGTAGTCGACCATTTTTGGATGCTGCTTATAGAGCTGATAACAGTAGTACTAAATATAAGATAATAGATATCCCATCAAAAGAAACTTTATGGAATAAAGAAACCTTAGTTTATTCTTCAGGTATCTATGAGATCGTTGATATAAATAGCGATGATAAACCTGAATTAATTTATTCCGAAGATAGCTACTCTACCTTAAAAGTTATTGATTTAGAGACTAAGCGCCCTTTTTATGCAAAATCAGAAAATATACTATCCGTTTCTAACCCTAACTCCCCGAATTTATTAGCACAAAAAGTAACAACTGGGGATTTATTTAATACAGGTAAAAAGCAAATAATAATAGGTACGAAAGATATAGATAATTTAGCGTTACAAGTTCTTTCACCTGAAAATACAGAGCTTATATATCAAGTCGAATTAGAAGGAAAAGAGATAACGCAACTTAAAACTTTAGATATTAATAATGATGGAGTTTTAGAAATACTTTTAATTGTAAATATAGTCGACAACAACTATGTATTATATGTTCTAAATGGACAAACTGGCGATGTTATAAAAAGTGCAGCGATTGCTCACCGGAATCTTTCTACTTATGATATGGAAACTATTTATTTAAATAATAGCGATATACCAAAGTTAGTTCTTAGCGAAAAATATCATGATAGCTCTCTTGTTATTTATGACTTTGTAGATAACACATTTACTAATTACGCACCCGAATACGGGCATCATTGGAGCAATAGTAATTATTCCTACGCGAAAAAAGTTAAAGTTGGGAGTGAAGAAAGACTTGTATCAATAAATCAGAGTAATTCAAAAGCATACTATCTACAAACAAATGGTGAAGTGGAAGAAATTGCCACTAATCTATGCGACAGTTATACAGATACAGATCCCCGCGGTACTGCAATTTACTATATAGGTGGTATTGCTAAATCTGAAAAAAATTGGCGTGTAATATATTCATGCGGTAAAGATTTACGAGAATTAAATTTAAATAGTGGTAAAAACACCACTATTTTAAATAATAATATATTTTCAGACAGGCTAAAAACAACTACGATTGGTGATACAGCTTATATATCAGCAATAGGCAGTTCGGCTGTAATATATGCAAAAAAAGTAGACCAAAAATTAGAAAAGCCTCATGATGCTTCATTTTCAACACATGTACTTTCAGAAATTGAAATAGATTTACAGTTAACTGATATAGATAATATTATTATTAACACGCCGAAAATAGGGACAATTGAATATATCGATAACAATGCAGGTAAATTTAGATATACCCCTAAAGGTGAGATTGGAACTGAAAATCTCTATTTTTACACTGTGCTAGACGGATTAGAGTCTGAAGTAGCTAATATTGATATTGATATTAAAAATGCTGAACCTACCAGTAGTGACTTCACCATTAGTACACATTGGAACACGCCTATTGAATTTAACCTACAAGGTAATGATGACGATCAAGAGTTACTAACTTATAATTTTAACACACTCCCTACAAGTGGAACGATTGAGTTATTAAACCCAAATAGTGGCAATGTTAGATATGTACCTAACGCACAATCTTTAGAGCCTTTAACAGCAACCTATACCGTGAATGATTCAATAACAAGTAGCGAAGAAAGCATGGTTAGTATCATGCTTACAAACACGACACCAGTTGCCAGAGATTCTACCTATAAAATAACAGGAAGCGGTCCTATAAACGCTCAATTGAGTGGTACAGATGAAGATGGCGACTACATTACATTTGAACTGATTTCTCATCCTGCATATGGTAGTGTCTCATTAGAATCAGAAACGGGTTTATTTATTTATACTCCAGGGGTCGAAAACAACCAAGCTACGAGCTTTCAATACTCTGTAAGTGATAAATTCTCTGAGTCTGAGGTTAAAACAATTAATATTGATTTTATTAGTGATGAAAACATCCATGGTGGCACTGATGATAAAAATATTGATGACAGTATTAATGACGAACAGTCATCAGGTAGTATGTCTTATTTGCTTTTAGTTGCGATTGCCACTCTTTCACGTAGGTACAAGCTTTAGTTTTTAAATTATTGCAAGTAAAGACCCGATTGACTTCATCAGTCGAGTCTTTACTACACAGCCTTAGTTATTAAACCCACAAGGCCATATTTGGTCTATTCAATAGAATAGTAATCTATTATTTAGCTTAAGTAGAAATAATAACCATATACACTAAATATTCATACTAAAAGCATTATGCTAGAAACTACCAACCAACGGAAAAACAGAGCCCTTTCAGTTACGTATAAAACACTCAAGGTGTTCATAAAAAACATAAATCCTACCTGCTTTGAATTAGCTTTTACAACTACTCACAGCTTAAAAAAACTTACATCATCGGTTAATAATTTTTATGGTCTAACCAAGTTTATAGATTATTACGAAATTAAGATGACCCAGCTTAATGCGAGTTTCTATCGCCAGGTACTGGTAGGAGTTTTTGTGGTAATTCATTTCACCCAAAGGTTTATTATAAAGACACTTAATTAGTTAATAAAAAGCCATACTCACTATACAGCTTTTTATTATTTTCTTATTCCCCAAACCCACTACAATATAAGGCTCGTTTGGCAAATATATATTTTTGTTGGTAGCCATTGGCTTTGCCAAAGGCGCTACCGGTTTTATAGTAATTATGTCCTTACTAAGCTATGCCAACTGGCATGCTTACATCGCAGTGATAAAAACCAAAAAACCTCGTGGTTACGAGTAAAACCAACCATTTATAGTTCCAACCACACTGACAAAAATAGCGCCAAAAGGCGCTATTTTTTTATCAGCCTAGCAAAGCAAGCTTTGCTTAAAATACCCAAATGGCATGTAAAAAGGGCTGGTTTTCTATGTCAGCCGTACCAAGCTTGTTGTACCAATAACGCCATTCAGCTCCCACCATTAATTGCTTAGCATCTAAATTAAAGTTTTGCCCAACATCCCAATACACTGCAGGCTGCGCAAGTAGCCATTCATTAACTTTTTTGTCTAACTCATCATTACGCCCTGAGATGTATTCAACATGGCCGGTAAAGTAAAATGCTTGGCTACCTAACGTGAAAGGAGCACCCCAAGCAAGGTCTATAAAAATACTGTTATCTTGTTTAGCTAACTGATCTTTTTGAACGCCACCATTGGCATCAATATAGCCTGCAAAAGTGGTAGTTAAAAAATCAAAGCCTGGCGCATCCCAGCTGAGCTTTATGCCTGGGGTGTATTTCATTAATCCCTCTTCACCGGCATTTATACCAAATACTAAACCTGTGTCTTTTATTGGTCCGTATTTTAAAGAAGTCTCTAAGGCTTTAGATAAGCTAAGTGTTGTGTACCACTCGCCATAAATACCCGTATCTTGAAAACCATCACTAAGGCTGTCGTTTAAAAAGTCGATAAAAAAATAGTTATCACCCAAGTCATGCTCTGAGGCATGCTCTATGGTGTAGGTGCGTGTAAATGACGACTCCCCAGTAAAAGGATTTAAGGCATCGCCAAAGTTTGTGTGAAGCTGTGTGATGCTCCAATTTTCTGCTAGAGCTGAGTGAGACAAAAGCAGTATAGATATTGTAAACAGTGCTTTAAAAAAATTCATTATTTATTTACATAACCCCAATTAAAATGCGGCAGGAGTATATCAGTGAGCATTCACCAACTAAAGAGATTAAATAAGTATAAAGAATGATTTTTTAAATCTAGGCAGTTATATGCAGCAATCGAAGAGCTGTACAGGCTTTGTATGAATATAAAGTGTGAGTGCTAATTTAACGTAGGTACACAATTGGCTCCTTTTAGGTATAACTGCTTAGTTTATAAATTATGTCTAACTTAAATATTGAAACGCGTGCGCCCTAAAACTAACTTTTAAAGCTCATGTAATGCGGGCCTAAATTAACTACTAAGTACGCAAAATAGTTGCACTACACCGATTATGCCTTTCTAAACGCCGTCTAATTTAAACGCGTACCACACGCATTCCGACTTTATTGCTAGTATGCAGAATTTACAAAAATCAGTGCATAAAATTCATAATCTCCGCCCTTCCTTTTGTTCCCCCCACACTAGAAATTAAAATAAACCATTAATTATCAAGTCTTTATACAATCAAGTCTAATAGGCATAGGCTTTGCTTCATGTATTGCAAGCTAAATAGTAGCAATGGCTACATACAACACATTACATAACGGGAGACATTATGAGTAACTCACAACACCCAATTGAATTTACAGCCCCAGGTATGGATAACGAAACAGCAAAAAAAACAATTGAAACACTCGATAATCGACTTGTATCTCTTTTAGATTTACAACTTACTTTAAAGCATATTCATTGGAATGTAGTGGGCCCTAGTTTTATTGGTGTTCATGAAATGTTAGACCCGCAGGTGGATGCTATTCGCGAAATGACCGACACCATCGCAGAGCGTATTGCTACATTAGGCGGTACGCCACAAGGTACACCTAAGTCAATTGTAGATCGCCGCACGTGGGATGAATACTCATTAGGTAAAGCCTTTGTAATTGAACATTTGGGCGCATTAGACAAAGTATACAGTGGCGTAAACGCCGATCATCGTAATGCCATTAGCACGCTGTCTGAATTAGACCCTGTATCTGAAGACATGATCACCAGCCAGCTTGGCGATTTGGAGCAATTTCAATGGTTTGTGCGTGCTCACATTGAATCGTCTGCAGGTAAACTAAATCATTAATTGATTACCTACTTTGCCATACAAGGAATGTTAATAAGTATTAAGAGATTAATAATCATACAAGGATACGTTACATAAGTTGGTACAGGATGAAGTGCAAACTACAAGGACCCGTTACTTATTACATAAAGGATGTAGTAAATGCGCCAAGGATGATTAAAGCTTGCTAACGGATTTGGTAAATCTACAAGGATTGTTAAAGTACAAACGCCTAGTATAAGCATGCTAAGCGTTTGTATTTTTTACCGCTTTAAAGCTTAAAACTATCCCAAGGACCAGTAATAGCCAACGTTTTAGATGGCATGTATACATTTACAAATAAGGTTTGCCCGTCAGGTGAAAAACACGCTCCAGCAAGCTCTGTTTGCGTATGCAATTTAGCAAAGTTATACACCTCTCCTTTAGGTGTTACCCCGCGTAAATGGTTATTCACCGTATCAGTATATTGATCCTCACATACAATTAAATGCCCATTAGGCGCTACCGTTAAATTATCACCAAAGTTGTATAACGACTCGTTTGTACTTTCTACAAATAGTTGTATTTTGCCAGGTTCATTTTGCTCTAACTCAGTACCTTCGTTTTTTGATGGTGTGTACTTCATTACCTGACCTAACTGCTTTTTGCCCCCATTAGTACAGCAAAAATAAAGCTCATTTTTACCCCAATGTATCCCCTCTCCCCGTGCAAATAAGGCTGCGCCTTTTTTATAACCTTGCTTGCGTAAGTCATCATTTGGGCTTTTAGGGTCTGTAAGTGTTATCCATTCAACCAAAAGGTCGCTGTGAAGTGGCATGGCCGGAGAGTCCCAATTTCGGCTATCAAACTGAGGCTGGTTTTTAATTACCATAGCTTGCAATGTGCCGCCTTTATTTAACTTATCGCGATGATGAGGAATAAACCGATAAAACAAACTATCGCCTCTATCTTCAGTTAAATAAACAATACCGGTTTGTGGGTCTATTGCTGCGGCTTCATGGTTAAATCGGCCCATATCATATAATGGCTCTGGCTTAGTTAAGCCTTTGGCACTAGCTGGAACTTCAAAAATGTAACCATGAGATTGTGACAAACCATCGCTTTTATCCATAACGGTTTCTTCGCACGTTAGCCAACTACCCCATGGTGTTACACCGCCTGAGCAGTTTCGTATTGTGCCACATAGCGATAAATATTCTTGCTCGCGTTTTTGCTCTTTTAAATTATAAATTATATGACTAGTGCCCCCAGGCAAAGCTACACCATTTTCAAGCGAATCATAGGCTAAGGGGCTTTTGTGATTACAAATTAAATCAGACGCTGTATCAATGTGTTTAGGCTGTAATTCATGATTACGGATAAGGGCTACGCGTTCGTTATCTAATGCAATACAGCCCATGCCATCAGCCCGATCGGGCACATCTAAACCATCATCCATTTTATCGCCAAGCTTAGATATAACCTGATAACTAAAGCCTTTAGGTAAATCTAATAAGGCCTGAGAATCGGCTATTAATGGGCCATAAGCGGGCAGCTTAGTTGTTACTTCAGGTAAAGCAACATTACCCATTGCGCTGCGCGATAAGCCAATAAACGCAAGCGAGCCTGCACTTAATAAAAACTCTCTTCTAGAGACCATTATTTTATTCCCGTGTTTTTTATTAAATCTATAGTAAAGGAAATAACCCACTAAAAGTGCGGCGCTTTGCTAAATTCATTAAAATGTAATAATGTAACATTCCATCCGTACCAGATATCAGTTAATTCAACTTTAAATAATTGCCCTCACTGTTTAATAGTAGGATAGTAAGTTACTCAAATAACAACGGCTTAATTAGGAGTATCATGATCAAAGTATTACTAGCAACCAGCTTAATTGCCTCTTCATTCGCAGCTTTAAGTAATCCACTCACCGTTGAAGAACAACGCATCAGCAAAGCACAAACTGCAATGCCCGCCGTGTTAAACGCCTTTGATAAAGAAGTAACCAGCTTTGAGCAGCAGTTCAAAGCGCTCAATAACTTTAAAGAGGCCAAGCAGCTCATAAAAACCTATAGTTTTGAGCTGTGGGAAAGCGCTAAGCAACGCATTATTAAAACTAAAAACTACGACGATAGAGCACTTTACTGGGCGCGCCTGCTTTCAAGTAAAATAATACGTACAACCGCCGCAAAATTTGAGCTATCTGACGCGCAAATAAATACGCTGCTAAAAATGCTTGAAGAAGGCAGCCGAGGCCGCACCGATTTAGCTTTTTCATCAGGCAGTGATAAAAAGATTGTTCTAACCGGGTTTGACCCTTTTTTACTCGACAAAAATATCAACCAAAGTAACCCATCTGGGGTAGCCGCGTTGTTACTCGACGGCCAAGTTATTGATTACAATGGCGTTAGCGCCGAAATTAACACGGTTATGGTACCAGTACGCTACAAAGACTTTGACCAAGGCATAATAGAGTCTCTGCTTGCCCCCTACTATGCACTAAATAACGTTGACATGGTTGTAACGGTTAGCATGGGCAGAACCGAGTTTGATTTAGAGCACTTTCCGGGTAAACGCCGCAGTGTCACCGCGCCAGATAACGCTAATATTGTCTACGGCGGTACGCAA
The DNA here is from genome assembly GCF_001401875.1 of Pseudoalteromonas sp. P1-13-1a. Lineage (NCBI taxonomy): Bacteria > Pseudomonadati > Pseudomonadota > Gammaproteobacteria > Alteromonadales > Pseudoalteromonadaceae > Pseudoalteromonas > Pseudoalteromonas sp. P1-13-1a. Next base: position 40,734 of record NZ_LKDV01000031.1, read on the forward strand.
ACAAGCCCTGTTATTCCTAAGCTAAATGGACGCCCCCTACCTGGTAATGAGTTTGTAAAATTTAGCCTACCTGTAAGCGCTATGCAAAAAGCCAAAGGCCCGTATAAAGTAATCGACAACCGCGAAGTCACTACACTTAATAAAACCTTTAAAGCGGGATCGTATGGCGTACTTAAGAACAGTGTTGCGGTAAATGGCGGCGGGGGTGGCTATTTATCTAACGAAATATCGTATCGCAGCATACGCCTACGTGACGAGCTTAATTCAAGCATACCTACCGGACATATCCATACTCCGCGTATACAACAGTTTGAACCAGAAACAGAAGCTAAAATAGTAGAACAGATTCAATCAATGCTAGAGCATAGCTTAGTAGCACTGTAGCAAAATTAAGGAATTAATACGCATAAAAAAGGGCAAAAATTGCCCTTTTTTACTTTTAAGCGTTAGCTCTTTGGGTAATTAGATGGGAAAAAAGCACGTTTGGCTTCTTCATCAAATTCTTTTTTAAAGGCGACATCGGTGCCAATTTTGCGTGCACGCGCAACCGCTGGTCGGCTATCAATGCTTTCAAACCAACGCTTTAAATTAGGGTATGGTGCAAGGGCTTCTTCACCAAGTACTACAGGGGCTTTATCAATCCAACCCCAAGCAGATACATCAGCAATAGTGTATTCATCACCCACTATAAAGTCGCGACCTTTAAGGTGTGTATCAAGCACTTCGTAATGGCGCTGCGCCTCACGCAAGTAGCGGTTTACTGCGTAATCAAGCCCTTCTGGCGCCATGTGTCTAAAATGAACACTTTGCCCTGAGTATGGGCCTAAACCCGATGCAATAAACATTGACCATGAAAGCATTTCGGCGCGATTCTCTGGCTTACCTGCTAACTTGCCGTGTTTTTCACTTAGGTACATTAATATAGCGTTCGAATCAAACACACGGGTTTCACCATCAACAATGGCAGGTGCTTTTGCATTAGGATTAATGGCTTTAAACTCAGGTGTATGTTGCTCACCTTTTAAAGTATCAAGTGGTACAAGTTCAAACGGTAGGCCTGTTTCTTCCAAAAACAAAGCAACCTTCATTGGGTTAGGTGTATGGTGAAAATAAAATTTGATCATAAAACGCTCCTAAAAGTAGTAGTTTCAATTAAAACACAACTTGAGCAATCGTTCAAATAACAAAAATAGTTAGCTAAAGTACTTAACTAAACAACTCACCTGCATTAACCCTGCGCCAATACAAAGAAATGTAACGCGCGCTTCTTCTTGCGCCTTTTTAACAAGTGCTACCAAAAAAGTGACTACAATAATAATTACACTTAATGCTAAACCATATAAAAAAGAGCCACAAAAATGAGGTAAAACAGCAAGTAAGCCGGCAATAATTACTAGGCCATTATGAGCTGCAGGCATACGAACATTGAATAATATCCCGAGCAATGCAGTTATAAACGAAGATGCGTATAAAATTACAACTTCCCTAGACCACTCGTAACTTAGTGGATGTTTAAAATTAAAGTTTGTAGATTTTAAACTAGTAACAGCAGACGAAGTCGCGTGTATAAAAATACTAACTAATAACGCGCCGATAAAAAATGCAGCAAATGCCGAAACAGCACCACCGCCTGTATACCCTGCTTTCTCTTTTTCTATCACTATAACAACAACACTCAGTGCCGCACTGAGCTGAAACCATTGCCAGTAGTCGTTGCTAAAAAGAGGGATTGCAGCGAAGCCAATTACGGGAACTAATATTTTGGCTTCTTCGTTTTTGTGTAATAAATAAAAAGCCATAATAGCTATATAAAACAGTGCCGTTACATCAGGCATAAAATCTACTTCCTTTTAAATTTCAACAATATTTCATCACTAAGGGAATACACTACAGCCCCCCATATTTTGCTATTAGTTGCTTTACGCAATCCGCGCTTATGTATATTTGGGCCTTCAGGGTTCTTTTTCTGCCCCTGCTTTTATTTAATGGGAAACGCTTATAACTACTATTTTTAGCAGCCTCTTTCAAGCCCGCTCTCTTTTACATGCTCAATCAGCTCAGGAAAAAACGCTAAAAATACTGTTTCTAACTCATGGTAGTTTTGCGTTATATCATCAGCAGTACCAGCAAAGTTATTAGTAAAACGAATACGTTTGGCTATGTTATCGAGCGCAAGCCCTACCCCTTCTATCGTTTCGTACTCTTTAAACCAATCGTTTGTAATCATGCTGGTTACAACATGCTGCATGCGCGGTGGCATAACCGCTATGCGATCATTTAAAAGTGCGTAGCTGCTGTGTTTAAAATCATTTAAAGGGAGTTTGTTAAAGTGTTGCCAATGCCTAATTAAAAAATGATCAAACAGCACGTCAATCGCTACGCCTGCAAAGCGTTTTCGCTCGGGCGAAAAGTACTGTTTAGCGGATTTTACTAAATAGTGTGAGTCGGTAAACTTATCAACTAAGTAGTGGTTTTCTAGCGCGCTTTTAACACTACTTGGCAGGTGCTGTGCATACCTGCGGCCGCCAAAGTCACCTAATAAATTGCCAAAGTGCGAATCGGCTGTAGGTTGTGCAAAATAAAGGTGAGCTAAATAATTCAACGCTATCCCAATGGGCTAAAACAAACTTAATTTAGCCAAATAGTAACGCACATTTAAGCAAAACTCACACGAGTGTTTAGCGCATCCCTGTTTATTTACCTAACACTTTAGTTTGAAAATCATACAAAAACTCTGTAAAGCCGTCGCACTCAATTCAGCATAAAATATTTAAAATAGAATTATCAATCACTTAAAATTTAAAAGTTGCTGGAATATATATTGCTACCTAGCGTATTTAGCACTCAAACATGTATAGCTCTTTTTATTAGCGGGCAGTTTAAAGGAGCATAAAACACAGGTTAAATCAGTTATGGATATAGCTATATTTTTTAAGTCGTTACTATTACTAGCCTTTTTTTTAACGCTAGGTAATTTAATTAAGTACACATTTTTAAGGGGATTAATTGTGCCCTCCTCGTTAATTGCCGGCGTGTTGGCTCTTTTATTAGGGCCACAATTACTCGGTGAGCATATTAATTTGTCACTCCAAGGGACTAATTTATGGATAGATGAAAAGGTCACAAATATATGGAAGGAGTTACCTGGGTATTTAATTGTGGTGGTGTTTGCAGGTTTATTTTTAGGTAAAAAAATACCTACAATTAAGCAATCGCTAAATCAAAGCCTACCCAATTTAAGCTTTGGCTACAGCATTGCCATAGGCCAATATGTAGTCGGGATGATCACAGCATTATTAATACTAGCCCCTTTATTTGATACCAACGAAATTGCCGGTGCGCTTATTGCTGTGGGGTTTCAAGGCGGACATGGCACCGTAGCTGGCCTGCAATCCACTTTTGAGAGTATCGATTTTGCAAAAGGTATGGACTTGGGGCTAGGTATAGCAACAATAGGCCTTATAAGCGCCATCGTGTTAGGGACTATTATGTCTAATCGCAACGATGATGGCGACCAAGAGCTTGAAATTAGCCACGACGAAAAAGTAGAAGTAAAAGACCGCCCGTTTGGTCTGCACTTTGCTATTTTAGGCACTGTTGTTATTGTTGCTTGGCTTTTACTTAGCGGCTTACAAGTAGCCGAAAAAAGCCTTTTTGCCGATTCATCTGTAAAAATACTTGAGTACATGCCTTTATTCCCCATTGCCATGATGGTGGGTTTAGTGGTGCAAATAGCGCTTAATAAATCAGGCATGGGTAACTTAATTAGTCACTATCAAATAAACCTGCTTTCTAACCTCTCCCTCGATTTACTGATAATTGCCGCACTGGGTGCACTTAACTTATCGGTGCTTGCTAAATATTGGCAAAGTATTTTAATTTTAGGTGCGGTGGGGGTTGCTTATAGCGCAGCTATTTACTTTTTCTTTGGTGGGTGGTTTTTCCCTAAAGATTGGAAAGTGAGAGGGATTGGCGAGCTTGGGCAATCTATGGGCACCACGGCGGTTGGACTGTTAATGCTAAAACAGGCTACCTCGAACCCTAGTGAGCATATTCGCCCCTTTAGTTACAAACAACCGCTTTATGAACCTGTGGTTGGCGGCGGTATTGTTACTGCGCTCGCACTTCCTGCCATTGCTAATTTTGGGCCGTGGGCATTTACTATTATTATGGCGTTTATATTAGCGTGTGTAGTAGGTGGTTTTGCCTTTTATAAACGCCGTAAGCACAAAAGCGAGTAGCCCAATTACGCTATAAAAAAGCCGCTACAAAAGTTGTAGCGGCTTTTTAAACGTTGGTTTTTTACTTTTACAAGTAACTAATTACTCGCCTTAACCCAGTTTCCATTATCATTTTTACTGTAGCTATTTTTAACAGCAGACCACGCCACTTTATGCGCTGTGGTTTCGCGATCGTCATCGTTTTTTCTATCGCTTGGGTCCTTATAGGTATCCCACGCGCTATTAAACGCCTCTTGGTATATCTCTTGGGCGTGTTTAGGTAAATTACTTTTTACCGACTCCGGTAACTCATTTGTATTTTGATAAGGCATAATAACCTCCGTATTACTTAATTACGCCGCACGCAACACGTTTACCGCCGCCACCCAGTTTCTTGGGTTCGTCGGCATAATTGTCGCCCCCTTTGTGGATCATCACTGCGTGTTGTTTAAGCTGCTCAAGCTTGAGCCTTGGGGCTAAAACAGGCGATGTAGCTTCGCCATCCTTATTTACATATAACGCAGGTAAATCGCCTAAGTGGCCATTACTCCACGGCTCATCGTGGTGTTTAGCACTGTTAGGATCAAAGTGCCCACCAGCAGCACCGGCAGGTACAACTTTACCGTCTTTTTGCTTTGGCTCGCAGCTAGCATATTGATGAACATGAAAGCCATGCTGCCCAGGCGTTAACCCCTTAAGCGCAGGGGTAAATACCACCCCGTGCTCATTTTCTGTCAATGTAACGGTGCCAAGTAGCTCACCTTGCCCCGACTTACTTACTGCATGCATATCAACATCTACATTCGCCAATGCGCTATTTTGTAGCATTGCAGCGGTAAAAAGTATGGCGCAAGCGGGTTTAAAAATACGTGTTGCGCTTTTACTACCAGATGAATTAAACAGTAAACTATTCATTGTAATCTCCTCGTAAAGTATCAGGTTTATAAATTACCGTGATTGCTTAGCTGTTAGGTTCAATCTTTATACCAAGCTCGCTATGGATGCATAATTTACCTACATAATACTTAACTCGCTGAATCATAATAAAATAATCAGCTATGGGAAATTATCAACTCGCCACTTTTAATCATACTGCGCAATTTTGCCAAAACGCTGTACAAAAACTGATGCATATTTACAAATAAAATGACAACTTTACAGGCCTAGCAGGCAACCCACGCTTTCCTAAATACCTTTGCGGTGGCTTAAAAAACAACTTAACCGCTAAGAGGCTAATTAGTTAACTTTACGCTAAGCCAGTAGCACAGCGCGTTTAATCAAATTCCCCCCTCATACACAAACTAAAATAAACCATGCTCGCCACGCCCATTGCGCTGTCGGTATGCTAATTGCTCCACATACTAGTGTCATTAAACGGGTTATAGATGACCCTATCGTTATTAAACAATGGAGGGAATTATGAGTAACAAGCAACTAATTAAAACACTAGGTATAGGCCTAGCCGCTGCATCAGCTGGCATGTTGACCAGAAAAAGTTTACAAAAGTCGTGGGAAAAAGTAACCAATGAGCCAGCCCCAAAAGACAAGCCGAGTGAAAAAACTGATCTTAAAGAAGCCGTTACATGGGCTGTGGTGTCGGGCGTGGGTGCAGGCTTAGCAAGAATGGCCGTAAATTACGCGCTAGATAAACGAAAGCACAAATAACCCACCTAATAAGTGTAACTTTTCTAAAGCCCCTTATAGGGGTTTTTTAACGCTATAAATAAAGTGTGTCTAAAGACATTTAAAAATGAATAAAAAAAGGTGAAACTACGTTTCACCTTTCTGGCAATTCCTTTAACCATTATGCAGTAGAGACGTTGCTTGCCCCTGCATTGTTAAGAATTTCTTCAATTGCGTTTTTGTTATCGCTATCGTACTTAACGCCGATTAAAATAGAGCCCTTTTCAATCGCATCTTCATAATATTTAATTTCGTGCTCAGGGATAAATGCACCAATAGCAGCACCTAACGTGCCACCTACAGCAGCACCAGCGCCGCCCGCTGCAAAAGCAGCCACTAATGGACCAGCTACGAGCAAGCCTGCTCCACCTGTTGCCACGGTACCTACAGCAGTAAACCCGCCTACAAGAGCGGCAATAATACCACCTGAGGCAGCTCCTACAATGCCGCCCTCAGCCGCTTTAGTTCCCTCATCTAAAGCAAAATCTTCCTTTGCGTATGAGTCGTTGGCTACAATGCTTATATCAGCTTCATTAATACCTAATGCTTCTAACCTATAAATAGCCAGTGTTGCTTGCGATGCACTTTCAAATAACCCAGTAATAACCTTGCTCATAATAACTCCTTTATTTATTTAAAAAATACAGCTAATACCAAGCAAAACCTAAGCCAGCAAAACAATATATAAAAATCAATAGTTTAGGTTTATTTATATTCAAACACCCTTGTAAACAACGTAAATATTGCTAACTGTTGTAAAAAACTCCTACCTCATACATAAGGGTATTAACGCTTAGCGGCTCCCTATAACGTGTTAATAAACTCAATTACTTAGACCACGTAATTTCGGCTAATTGATTAGTAGCCGTTTGATGAATAATTAAGCCGTTATTGCCCATACGCATATGCCTAATTAAGCCAGAGTAAACCCCTTCTTTACTGGGAATTTGCCAGCTTTGCATGGTTTGAGTTTTTAAATCAAACCTAACTAGTGTTTCGGGGCGCTTAGCCGATTCATTAAACCAAATAGCATTATCGGCATACTCAATGGCATACGGGTGGCTGTTTGCGCCGCTGGGGTTATCCCACTGCGTTATTTTACCGTTTTTGGGGTTATAGCGGCCAAGTTTACCCATACCAGAGTTTACATAAAACACCATATCATCAGGCGTAATAGCAAGGCGCCTAGTATGTGTTTTAGCACCTGGGAGTTTTATTTCGCTAAGCGCCATGGTGTTTTTATCAACTTTAACCAAACAGTTACTGCCATTACACGACACCCACGGCGTACCGCTTGAATCAAGCTTTATACCATAAGGCCGCGAGCCTTTAGTGGGTAAAGTAGCCAGTTTAATATCGCCGTTTTTAGGGTCTAGCCTGCCAATCATATTGCTATGCTGCAGGGTAAACCAAAATATACCCGCATCATCAAACACCCCTGTATGCGGGTCACGGGCATTTTTATTGGGCATTTTATACACTTTAAATTTTTCGGTTTTTAAGTCTAAATACCCAACCGTGCCATTTTTATTACCTAAAAACCAAGGGGTTTGGTTTTTATCAAGCGATACACTGTGCGCATACGTACCACTTGGCAAAGTGTACTCTTTCATTTCACCGGTTTTAGGGTTTAACCTGCCTAAAATATTGCCCCACTGGCCAACCCACCAAATAAGCCCGCTTTCACCTTGCACAGGGTCGCGAGCGCGTTGCCCAAGCGTAGGCACTTGCCAGTATTTAAAGTTTAGTTTTAAATCGCCTTTAACCACCGTTGACTCGCGCTTAGTGTTAACAGAGTAATGCTTAGCCAAATACGCGCTTATATCTTTACTAAGGGCTGTGCCTTCGCCTGTATCTACCATATAGCTTATAAGTGTTTGCCAATCCGCTTGGCTATAACCCGCACTGCGCTCAAGATTGTTTAAACTATGGCAACTGGCACAAAGCTGCTCAACTAATACCCCTGGCTCATTACTCAATACAGGCAGCGGCGCAGCTAAAGTCCTTAGCACAGCCATTGCAGCAACCTGTTTATTAAATAAAAATCGATTTTTATGCATAACGCCCTCCCTTTTTTAATATTAAAGCATAGGGCGAAAGTGTTTACTATGTGAGCACTTTTAGCTTTTAGCTTTTAGCTTTTAGCTTTTAGCTTTTAGCTTTTAGCTTTTAGCTTTTAGCTTTTAGCTTTTAGCTTTTAGCTTTT
>NZ_LKDV01000032.1:0-46641 GCF_001401875.1 Pseudoalteromonas sp. P1-13-1a
AACTATAAAGCGGCACTAGCTCAGTTGGTAGAGCGCGACCTTGCCAAGGTCGAGGTCACGAGTTCGAGCCTCGTGTGCCGCTCCAATCTCTCTAAATACCCCACTAAAACAAAAACGTCTTAAAACAATATTTTTATCTTACCTACGCAATTTATTCATAATGGTTATATTGCATTGAGCTTTTAATCTAGCAGTACAAAAAATAATTAAAGAATGACAATGAGCAATAATACTTAATCATTTTGCGGTGCTAAACGTGCCACTACCAAAGTTAAAAAGACCTCATTTACGGCTGCATGGATGCAGAAGGTAGAGCAATGCAGGAACAATTGCCGAGAACGACTAAATAGCAAATTTTAGCCTAGCTATAGATATACTTTTTACCTAAAAATAGCTTAGTTGTTTTACGTAAGGTCCTATGAAGCCATTAAATATGCGTGGCAACATGCCGCCGCGCGGTATAAAGAATTTTAAATAATGCGAAGTGACGCGGGTAAAAGTAAGGGAGGGGAGGTCAATACAAGGTTAAAAGGTTTCGCCTTGCAAGGTCGCTATAATACGTCTTGCACCGCCAGCGTCACGATGCTCGCCTAAGTAAATACCTTGCCATGTACCTAGCGCTAAACGTCCGTTGCTGATAGGGATACTTAGCTCGCACCCTAGCGTGCTGGTTTTTATATGGGCTGGCATGTCATCGTCGCCTTCGTAATCATGGCGGTAATAAGACTGGCGCTCAGGTACAAAATGGTTGAAGTGGCTTTCCATATCCATGCGCACTGTTGGATCGGCGTTTTCGTTTATGGTTAAACTTGCCGAGGTGTGTTGAATAAATAAATGCAATAGGCCTACTTTATAGTTAGTAAGCTCATTTAATTGGGCAAGAATTTCATCGTCAATTAGATGAAATCCTCGGGCGCGCGGTTTTAAGGTTATTTGAGTTTGTTGCCAGCTCATAATTTATCAAAGCTAACTTCTATATTCGCATCACCCGCATCGCAGCTAAATGGCATAATTATTTTTTTGCCTTTACTTTTATGTGTGATGATGTGGCCTTTACCAGCGACAACAATCGGAGTTGCCATATCGAAATCATAGCCTTTTTCGCCGAGTAAATTTTTAGCGCCGCCAGTTACCATATTAGTAATTTCCCCAACCATATCAGTTACTTCATCATCAATACCGTCAGGGCGCTCACCAAGCATGCGTTCCATAATGGTTAGGGCTAAGTTTTCATCAAAGGTAATTGAAAATGAGCCACGTGTTTGCGCGCCCACCATGCCAATTAAACCTGAAACATCTCCACAGGCGACTTCGTCTGTTTTGATACGCGGTTTACCTGGTTTTAACTCGGTTTGTGCCATTGTAGATAACACATTGATCAAAGAAGATAAAAATGGATTAATGAACTCAACATTCATGTTCGGTACTCTTAAAATTGGTGCTAAAGTGGCTATCTGTATATGAGTATAGCTTTAAAACAAACTTTGGGTTTAGCTTCTACAAGACTCACACTTACCATGTGCTTCAATAGTTTGTCCTGATACAACAAAACCGCTTTCTGCTGCTAAGTTGTTCAGTTCGTGAGAAATAACGGTAGAGTGCAGCTCTTTTACAAAACCACAAGTGTCACAAATTAATAGCTGCACAGGATGAATATGATCAAAGTGATGACAAAGCATAAATGCATTGGTGCTTTCTATTTTGTGAATAAACCCCAGCTCTGATAAAAAGTCTAGTGCACGATAAATCGTTGCAGGTTTTGCGCCTGACTCTGTCATTTTTAATTGCTCGAGTAAATCGTATGCACCTACGCCACCTTGCGCGCTGGCTAACAAACGAAAAACTTTTTCGCGGATTGGCGTAAAACGCGCGCCGCGGTTGTCACAAACTTGTTTTGCTTTACTTACGAGTGATTCTATATTCATCATTCTCTTATCCTTACGCTACCGTGATATACTAACATACTGTGTTGTACTTGCAGCGTTTTTATTAAACACTTTTTATCTAGGAAGCCCATTAATGCATGAATTAATAGCTATATTTATTTTCTTTTTTGCGGTGATAGACCCGATAGGTACAGTGCCTGTATTTATTGCTGTGACACGCGGGGAGGATGAAAAGTTTAAACGAAAAGTTGTTTTCAAAGCGGTAGGCGTATCTGCAGTGGTTTTACTGTTTTTTGTTATAGCTGGCGAGCAACTGTTAAATGCAATTGAAATACCGCTCTCGGCGTTTCAAATAGCCGGTGGCATTGTATTGCTTATTTTTGCGCTTTCAATGATTTTTGGTGAAAGTAAGCCCGAGTCTGAAATTAAAAGTGTACGTGACAGCACAGAAACCGCTATTTTTCCGTTAGCAATTCCCTCTATAGCTAGTCCTGGTGCTATGCTAGGCGCTGTACTGATGACGCGCAACGAAGAATATACGTGGGTTGAGCAAGTTACTACATCGTCGATGATGCTGGCTGTACTTGTTGTTGTACTTGTACTTTTGTTACTCGCAAATCACGTGCATAAGTTAATCGGCGACAGTGGCGCAAGCATTATAAGTAGAATCATGGGGTTAATTTTAAGCTCAGTGGCTGTGACAAATATACTCAATGGTATTGCGCATTATTTTGGTTTACAAATATACAGCTAACATTGATGCTAATTAGGCTTTTGTGTAGAATACAGCGCCTTTTTATGGGCGCATTTACTTATAATCCCCGAGGCTTTTACATTGCAAAAACGCACATCAGATAACCCTACGTTAAACAGGCGCTTTTCAGTTGCCCCAATGTTAGATTGGACAGATCGTCATTGCCGTACTTTTCATCGTAAGATGACTAAGCACGCTGTTTTATACACTGAGATGATCACCACAGGGGCTATTTTATTTGGGCGTGGCGATTACTTACACTTTAATCAACACGAAGGGCCGGTTGCTTTGCAACTGGGTGGCTCAGACCCCGATGCGCTTGCTAAATGTGCAAGACTTGCGGGTGAGCGTGGCTACGATGAAATTAACCTAAATGTAGGCTGCCCATCAGATAGGGTACAAAACGGGCGCTTTGGTGCTTGCTTAATGGCTGAGCCTGATCTGGTTGCACAATGTGTTGCAGCAATGAAAAGCGAAGTAGATATTCCGGTTACGGTAAAAACGCGCATTGGTATTGATGAACAAGACTCGTATGAGTTTTTATGCGCGTTAATTGAAGCTAGCCATAAAGTTGGCTGTGATGACTTTATTATTCATGCCCGTAAAGCGTGGTTGAATGGCTTAAGTCCTAAAGAAAACCGTGAAGTCCCGCCGCTTGATTACCCACGTGTTTATCAGCTAAAAAAAGACTACCCACAGCTCGATTTAAGTATTAACGGCGGTGTTAAAACGATTGAAGAAAGCCTTGCGCATTTAGCGCACATAGACGGCGTTATGATTGGCCGCGAAGCATATAGCAACCCATTTATGCTTAATGAAGTGGATGAAAAAATTTACGGTGAGGTGGCTAATACCCAAACGCGTCACGATGTGGTGCGTGCTATGTACGATTACATCGAAGAAGAAATGCGTTTAGGTGCTAATTTTTGGCATATAGCACGTCATATGTTGGGGATTTTTCAGGGGCAGCCTGGGGCGCGCGGATTTAGACGTCACCTTTCAGAAAATGGCCATGGTAAACAGGCTGATTTGTCGGTTATGGATAAAGCATTGAGTTTTGTACCCGAATAAACTTAAGCCGTATAAATTTTAAATTAAGCCACTTTTTAGTGGCTTTTTTGATCCTAAAATTTAGTCAAAAGATCAAAATATTAGTTAATTACACTTTTCTATGTTCAGCTTATGGTCACTTGCAATGACACCTTTTAAATTTTAAGTGTATGTTTTGAAAGTATAATATTTATTTTTTAAGAGTTTGGCATAACTCTTGGAATCGTCTTGTTGTTATCAATTAAAACAATGGGACAAAACAATGAGTGTATTTAATCGCGTAAATGACGTTATCAAATCAAATATAGCAGCCATGCTAGATAAAGCTGAAGACCCTGAAAAGCTTCTCAACCTTATGTTAAGTGAAATGCAAGAGGCATTAAATGAGTGCAGAAGCACTGCTGCTGCCTTACTGTGTGAAGAAAAAACGCTTAAACGCCAAATCGCACAAAAACAAAAAGATTTAACCTCATGGCAAACAAAGGCAGAGCTTGCCGTTGCTAAAAACCGTGATGATTTAGCCAAGTCTGCCTTGTTAGAAAAACAACAAGTACACGACAAAATTGCTGAAAAAAGCACGCAGCTAGATGAGCTTAAAGAGTCGATAAAGAAAATTACAGCGGATTGTGAACGTTTACAACAAAAAATGGCGCACGCTAAAACTAAACAAGCGCAATTAATAAAACGCCACGATATTGTTGTTGCACGTGAAAAAGTGAATATGCAATTACACAGCGACAATGTTGCCAATGCCTTGTCTCGCTTTGAAATGATAGAGCAAAAAGTGGAAGGCATAGAGGCACAAGTTGATGCTTATGAACTTACACATACGGCACGTTCAACCGCTGAGCAAATAGCGTCTTTAGAAAAAAATGAAAAAATAGATGCAGAGCTGGCTCGTTTAAAAGCCAGTGTTAAACATAATAATATCAATACAACAGTGCCAAACGCCTAGGGAGTTGAGTATGAATAACTTTAAAACACAGCGTGGTTGGTACAAAGACTCGCTTAATAAAAAAATATCGGGCGTTTGTAGTGGTTTAGCGCGTCGCCTTGATTTTCCGGTGTGGTCAACACGCTTAGTGACTATTTTATTATTTATCAGTTTTCCGTTTGCAGTGGCGCTTGGTTACTTTATAGCTCATTGTTGCCTTGAAGAGCGGGCGTATTAGGAGAGGGATATGAAAACCTTAGCAATATGTGTTGTTGTTTATGTATTACTTTTTACTGATGCGGTGTCGTTAATACATTTTGATTCATGGCAGTTCCCGTTGTGGATTGCAGATATGAGCTGGGTAGGACTAGAGTTGGCCGGCGTATTAGTTGCCATTATTGCTGTAGTAGCTGTTATGGCTTTAATAACCATGGGGTTAATTGGCGCAGGGGTTGTTGCATTAGTTGGCACCATTTTGGCGCTGTTATTTGGCTCGGTAATGATAGCGTGGCCTTTATTATTTGTAGCTGTACTGTGTTGGTTGGTGCTCGATAACAAAAAAGTAACCTCTTGAGCCTTAATTTAACTGACTATTATTAGTTAACTATGTTAAATTTAAAGTGAAATTTATGCTTTCACAAGGAACAAAGCGATGATGAAGCAGTGCTTTTTTATGGCCTCGGCGTTAATGTTTAATGTGTTTTCGTCATCGGTTGCTGCACATGCTGGGCACAGCCACGATACAGACGAAGCTAAACTTGAAGTAAGCCATGCGCAAGTAAGAGCGTTTTTGCCTGGCAGTAAATCGAGTGTTGGCTATTTAACAATTTCTAACCACGGTGGCGGTGTTGCTAAATTAACCAAAGCAACCATTGAAGGTTTAGGCAGAGTAGAGATTCATGAGCATACACATGTCAATGGTATGATGAAAATGCAACAAGTTAACGCTGTTACCATTAAGGGCCATGAAAGTTTAAGCTTTCAGCCTGGTGGTTACCATTTAATGGTATTTGATCCACAAGAACCACTAAAAGTAGGGCAAGAACGTAAACTCACGCTATATTTTAGTGACGGTAATCGCTTGTTTACTAATGCTCAGGTGGTCTCACTTGAAGCGCAAGCCGCGAATTCTAAGCCATCTAAAAAACAACACGCTCATCACTAGGAGGATAAATGTCGCAACACAAAGGAAAAATAGCTGGTGCATTGATTGCGCTGCTTATTATTTTTTACGCTATTGCTGTTTATTGGAGTATTGAGCCGGCACGCTTTAACGTGGTTACTCATGCAAAAGAGACGGCACAAGCGCGTAGTGAAAAAATGGTAACGGGCTACACAACAACCACAACACTCATTACTGTTGCTAGCACTTTACTTGATAAGCAAGGTGGCTATTTATCAAACGATGTAATGCCCCCAAGTGTGATAATGGATGATATGCCTGCATGGGAATATGGCGCGCTTGAAATGGTGCGTGATTTAGCCCTATCTATGCGTAAAGATTTTAGCCGTTCGCAGTCGCAATCAACCGAACATGAAGCGCTTAAAAAAGCGCAGCCGCAGTTTAATATTAGCTCTGAGGCATGGGCTTGGCCAAGTGCCGAGGGAGAGTACCAAAAGGGAATTGACTATTTAGTAGTATACCGCTCACAAATTGCTAACGAGCATGAGCGAGATAGTCAATTTTACTCACGTGCAGATAACCTACGTAGCTGGTTAAAAGAAGCCGAAAAGCGTTTAGGTAGTTTAAGCCAGCGTTTAAGTGCAAGTGTTGGCCAAGACAAGGTAAATACTGATTTAGCAGGTAACTCATCTAACACGCAGGCAACCTATTCACCACTTCAGCAACAAGTAAGGACGTCGTGGTGGGAAATAGACGATGTATTTTACGAGTCGCGTGGTGCAACGTGGGCGTTATTACACTTTTTACAAGCGGTTGAATACGACTTTGCAGATGTACTTGAAAAGAAAAACGCCCGTGTAAGCTTACAGCAAATTATACGTGAGCTTGAGGCAACACAAGAAACCGTGTGGAGCCCAATGATTTTAAATGGGAATGGCTTTGGCTTTGTAGCAAATCATTCTTTAGTAATGGCAAATTATATTTCAAGAGCCAATGCGGCTTTAATCGAACTTAGCGAACTACTAGCTCAAGGATAAAAAATGAAAAAGTATTGTTTAGCAGCTGCCCTTTCCATGGCATGTTTAGCCCCTGCAGCACAGGCAGACACTTTATTAGGTTTATATGTAGGTGTTGATGGCTGGCAGTCAGATAATGACGGTCAGTTTTCTTACAAAGATAACGCACCACAAGATTTTAATTTTGAAGACGAAACTTTTATTAGCTACTATGCGGCGCTAGAACACCCAGTGCCATTAGTTCCTAACCTAAAGCTTAAATATACAGAGCTTGAACTTAATGGTTCTGCAACCCTTACTGATACGTTTAGCTTTAATGGCTCAGATTATGTGGTTGGTACAACGGCAAACACATTAAGTGATTTAACTCATATTGATTACATTCTTTATTACGAAATTTTTGATAACGATTTAATTTCAATTGATTTAGGCTTAAACGCAAAGCAGTTTGACGGTGACGTTGTTGTCACTGGTACTACTCAGCAAGGTGGTACTAACTTCTCTGAAACTGTTGATTTTTCAGGTTTTGTACCACTTGCGTACGGCCGCGCTGAAGCAGGCTTACCCTTTACAGGTTTAAGTGTGTTTTTTGAAGGCAGCTTTTTAGCTATCGACGATAGCAAAGTACAAGACTATCAAGTAGGCGTAGCGTATGAACTTATTGATAACCTGGCTGTAGATGTTGCAGTTAAAGCGGGTTACCGTTCTATGACGCTTGAGCTTGATGATGTTGACGATATTAATACCGATATTGACGCATCAGGCCCATTTGCGGGTATTCAGGTTCACTTTTAATTAGTGAGCTTATAACGTGGTGTGCTATTTATTAGCATGCCACGTTAAATCAAACTCACCCTCCAGTGCATTATTAATTAATTGCTTATACACCTTATTTATAGGGTAGTTTATGAGTTTAGAAAGCTCATCGCCAGTTTGCGTAAACTTATAATAGCTTAATACCAAGTCACTGCTTTTAGCTTTTAATGTCACTTTTTGCGATAAAAACGACAGGGTGAGTTCTTGGCCTGCTTTTAATACCGCCGATTCTATCTCTTTTCTGTAGAGTAAATTAAGATCCATAAGCGTTAGAATATCAGGAAAGCTGATCCCCGTTTTTCCTAAATTAAGCGACACCTTATTACCTTTTCGTAACAAGTCAAAAAGCGATGGCTTTTTATAAAACCCTAATAAAATAAAGTGGCTGTCATCTTTTGCGTTGTAGCTGCTCAGCGATACACATTTTTGTAATGCATCTGCTTCACGTTGGGTCATGTGTTTGAGTGTTTGTAAGCTTTTTATAGAAAAAGTACCTGGGTTGAGTGTCTCACCAGTTAAAATTTTAGCCCACAATGTTTGCATTGACTCGTTAGAGGTGTCTTCACATAGGGCAATAAAGCGCTCAATCCAGTCGGCATCGGGTTGCTTATTACTTGCCACGTCGGGGCAAAATTCCATGGCTTTAGCTAAAATGGTTTCTATGTTTTGTTGCTGTTTTATAAGCAGTAAATCTTGGCGCTTTTGGGCGCGCGCTAAAATAGGGTTATCACTATTTATGTGATAAAGCGGGTTTAGATCGCCTTTCGAACCGTAACTTTGATTTGTACTTGGTTGCCCGGTATTGCTGGTTATTTTTTTTACAGGGTAGCCAAGTAAAGACTCAATTATATTAGCAAGATTAATTCTCGCTTGGGCTGATTTTACTGTCATTTGTATCCAGCTGAGTTTTTTGGTCGCGTAATTGCGCCACTGTTTGTAAGTTATTTAAGCCAAGCGACACCGTATTGTTTAATACGTACTCGCTTAAAATCGATAGATAACCTGAGATTAGCGGGGCGTTTGTTTGGCCATTAATTTTACAAGTTACATTTACCCTATCTTCTACTTCGTTAAAGGTAATTTCACCTTCAATAATATGTTCATTTTTTAAAAGCGCATTAAAGGTCATTCTATTTTTTGAAAGCGAAGTAATGGTCATTTCACCGTATCCCCAATCGCTTTGCCACGATTGATGCGCGCCTATACCTCTGATGGGCTCGCCGAGCGCAAAACGAATGCTTGGGTCTACTTTGCCCCAAGGTGACCATGTATGCCATAGGCTAAAGTCTGACACGAGCGATTTAACAGTTTCTACTTTGGCATTTATTTGTATGCTTTTATTGACGCTGTAATTTTGCGGAAGCGTTAAACCAATCAAAATAGCCACTAAAATTAACAATGAGAGCGTTTTTATTAGGGTTTTAAAAAATTTAATATGCACACCTTTTACGAGTTTTTTAGTTTGAAATATAACAACTTTTTATTAATCGACTATAGTATGAATTAGCCTATAAACCAAAAAATATATTTTTAGTACATAGGTATGAGGTTATTTAAGCATTAAAACTGATAAAGGGAAGATAATGTCGTCAGAACAAAGCGATTTTTTATTTTTAGCGCCAGACAGCGAAGAAGAAATAACCCCAGAGGTATCTGACTTTTGGGATGTTTTGATCGTTGATGACGATCCTGAAATACATTCAGTGACTAAGCTCGCGTTGTCGGGCGTAGAGTTTTGGGGAGCAGGGCTACGTTTTCATGATGCATATTCCGGCAGCGAAGCCATCGAAATACTCAAAAACAATAATACAATATCTGTCATATTTTTAGATGTAGTGATGGAATCTGATGATGCGGGTTTACAAGTTGTTAAGCGTGTACGCGAAGAGCTTAATAATCAACATGTACGAATTATTTTACGTACAGGCCAAGCGGGTAACACCCCAGAAGAAAAAGTAATTCGCGAATACGACATTAACGACTATAAAACAAAAACCGAGCTGACCCGTTCAAAGCTTGTGACATCGCTCATTACAGCGATACGCTCTTACGAGCAAGTATGCAAGCTTGAGTATCAAAGTGATGCGATGAACACTATTGTTTCGGCATCAAAGTCTATTTTAGGTCTCACCGATATTAAAGTACTGTGCAAAGAAATTATTAAACACTTAGGCATTATTTTAGAGTCCCAGCAGGTTGGGCTAGTGTGCAGTAAACTTGATGGCGAAAACCATATACAGGTGCTTGGAGGAAGCGGTCATTATGAAAGCTACTTTGGTGAAAAGCTTATTAATGTAGACAGTATGGCCTTAGAGCAAGTTGAGCAATGTTTTGAAACTGCAAAGCATACACAAAGCGACTCAAGCATGACCTTTATTGTAAAAAGTAAGCATCGTCAGGCTGCCATTTATTTAGCGTGTGAGCATAAACCAAGTGAAGCACAGCTACAATTTGCAGAGATTTTTCTTACTAATGTGAGTGTAGCCCTTGATAACGTTAGGCTGTTTGTAAAGCTTAGGGATGCAGCCTACAAAGATGTACTTACAGGTATTTCTAACCGTACTAATTTTATTGAGCGGGTGGAGCGTTATCAAAAACCACATGTGAATGACTATGTTTTTGTATTAATTGATATAATTGGTTTTGCAGATATCAATAATGGCTTAGGGCAAGAAATTGGCAACCATTTACTCATTGAAATCGTAAAAAGGCTTAAAGACGCTTACCCCGACGCAAAGCTACTATCACGTATTGGTGCGGATGTTTTCGGCTTTATTATTCGCCAAACAGAATTTAATCTCGAACAATTTAACGATGTACTGAATGTACCTTTTAAAGCTGGTGAGCATATTTTGCCCATCGATTTTAGAATTGGTTTATGTCAGCAGCAAGACTTTCAAAGCACAGGTTTAGACACACTCAAAGTTGCTTATATTGCGCTTAATCAAGCTAAAAAGCTTAAATGCAAAGAAGGGGTTTACTACGAAGTTGATATGCAAGATAAAATGGCCTGGCGCTTAGGTATTATTAGGCAGTTACGCCATGACTTTGCCAGAGAAAAGTTACAGGTTTGGTATCAGCCGCAACTTTCCCTCGATAATTTATCGTTAATTGGTTGCGAAGCCTTACTGCGTTGGCCATCAGAAGATGGCTCGTTTATATCGCCAGCTGTGTTTGTGCCATTAGCAGAGGACGCCGGTTTAATTGTTGATATTGGCCAATGGGTGTTAGAGCAAGCATGTCAGCAGCAAAAACGTTTAGAAGCGTTGGGTGAAGAAATTTGCATTGCTGTAAACGTATCTGTGCCGCAATTTAAGGTAAAGGGCTACGCGACAACAGTAAAAAACACTTTACAAAAGTATGACGTTAAACCTTGTAATATCGAATTAGAAGTCACTGAAAGTGTGGTGATGGATGAACTAGAAACCGTGATCAATACCTTAAAAGAGTTAAAAGAGTTAGGCGTTGAAGTAGCGATTGATGACTTTGGAACGGGCTTTTCTTCGTTGAGTTACTTACAAAGCTTACCGCTTGATAGACTTAAAATTGACCGCGCTTTTGTAAAAGACTTGCCCGATAACGACACCGGCGCTATTGCTGCTTTGGTGGTGTCGCTTGGCGCTAAATTAGGTCTGAAAACAATTGCTGAAGGTGTAGAAACACAGCAACAGGCAGAGTTTTTAAAAAACTTAGGGTGCGATGAAGTACAAGGTTTTATGTATGCTAAGCCCATGCCCGAGCAAGAACTGTTAGAGTTTATAAAAGAGCGAAATAAAAAAGACTAATATAAACAGATCACATACTAACAAGGCGCGATATACGCAGGTAATGTTGTATAAATAAGCAATGTATTAGGATATAATTCGCGCCTTTTGTTATTCAATGGCCAAAATTATGAGCTCTCTTAAAGCTGAACGCGCGCTATTCTCATACCCAAAATATTGGGCAGAGTGTTATGGCACTGCACCATTTTTACCTACAACTCGCGAAGAAATGGACGCACTCGGCTGGGATAGCTGCGATATTATTATAATCAGCGGTGATGCTTATGTGGATCATCCTAGTTTTGGTATGGCAGTGATTGGCCGTGTACTTGAAGCACAAGGCTTTAGAGTCGGTATTATTGCTCAGCCAGACTGGCAATCAAAAGATGCCTTTATGGCACTTGGTAAGCCGAATCTATTTTTTGGTGTAACCGCCGGTAATATGGATTCGATGATCAACCGTTACACGGCTGAAAAACGCATGCGCCATGACGATGCCTACACGCCAGGTAATGTAGGTGGCAAGCGCCCTGACCGTGCGGTGATGATTTACTCTCAGCGTTTACGCGAAGCATACAAAGGCGTGCCCATTGTGATTGGTGGTATTGAAGCAAGCCTGCGTCGTATTGCTCATTACGACTATTGGCAAGAAAAAGTGCGTCGTAGTATTTTATTTGACTCTAAAGCCGATATCCTTATTTATGGTAATGCAGAGCGCCCGCTTGTAGAAGTGGCCCACCGTATAGCCGCTGGCGAAACTATGGATACAATTCAGGATATTCGTGGCACAGCCGTTATTCGTAAAGAGCCAATACCGGGTTGGCGTGGCAGTGATTCAACTGCGATTGATAAAATAGGCAAAATAGATCCAATCCCTAATCCTTATGGCGCAGATGATGTAGGGTGTAGTAAATCAGAGTTTAAACAAGCCGGTATTGATTTAAAAGCTGAGGCTGCTAAACCTATTACTATTCAGCCAGCGCGCCCTAAACCGTGGGAAAAAACCTACGTTAAACTGCCTGCATTTGAGCAAGTCAGTGTTAATAAGCCTTTGTATGCCCACGCATCACGAATTTTGCACCAAGAGACAAACCCAGGCTGTGCCCGGGCATTATTTCAGCGCCATGGCGATCGCTATATTTGGGTAAACCCGCCTGCATTTCCGCTCGAAACCCATGAAATGGATGATGTATTTGGCTTACCTTATCAGCGTATACCGCACCCAAGTTATGGGGATGCAAAAATACCCGCTTACGATATGATTAAAACGTCAGTTAATATTATGCGTGGTTGTTTTGGCGGTTGTTCGTTCTGCTCTATTACCGAGCATGAAGGGCGTATTATTCAAAGTCGTTCGCAAGAGTCGATTATTGATGAAATAGAACAGATTCGAGATAAAGTGCCTGGTTTTACCGGGGTTATTTCTGACTTAGGCGGCCCAACAGCAAATATGTATAAGCTGCGCTGTACGAGTAAAAAAGCAGAAAGCACTTGTAGGCGGCTTTCATGTGTTTATCCTGATATTTGTAAACACATGGATACAGACCATACACCTACTATCGATTTGTATAAAAAAGCCCGTGAAGTGAAAGGTATTAAAAAGATTTTAATAGCCTCAGGCGTTCGTTACGATTTAGCCGTACAAGATCCGCGCTACGTTAAAGAGTTGGTGACACATCATGTGGGGGGCTATTTAAAAATTGCGCCAGAACATACGGAGGATGGTCCTTTATCTAAAATGATGAAGCCGGGCATGGGGGCTTACGATCAATTTAAAGAACTATTTGATAAGTACTCAAAAGAGGCTGGTAAAAAGCAGTATTTAATCCCGTATTTTATTTCTGCTCACCCAGGTACAAAAGACGAAGACATGGTTAACATGGCACTGTGGCTTAAATCTAATGACTTTAAGTTAGACCAAGTGCAAAACTTTTATCCATCACCTATGGCTAATGCGACCACTATTTATCATACAGAAATGAACTCACTGCGTAATATTAAAAATAACAAAGAGCAAGTGCCTGTACCAAAGGGAGCTCGTCAGCGTCGCTTACATAAAGCAATACTGCGCTATCACGATCCATCGGGTTGGCCAATGATCCGCGAGGCATTGCGTAGTATGGGGAAAGCCAATTTAATTGGTAAAGGCCCAAATTGCTTGGTGCCAGAAGAAGGCCGCGATGAAAAAGCACACAAAGGCGCAGGTAAAGGTAGAGGAGGGCGCCCAGCCTTAACGCGCCATACTGGCTTTAGCCAATTTAAAAAGGCTAACACTAAACCTAAAGTGGGCGGGAATCGCCAACGTGCTGCTAGGTAAGCGTTAAAATAAAAAACCCGATACTGTTACTCAGTATCGGGTTTTTTATTGCTCTGATTTTGGCGTAATACGATTGGTATTACACCTTAAAGTTTTCTACCGAGATTCTTAACTCTTCAGCGAGTTTAGCCACTTCTGAGCTTGAAATGTTGGTTTGGTTTGCGCCTTCTGCAGTTTGCTCTGCAATAGCAACAATTGATTCTAAACGTTCACTAATTTCTTGTGATACTTGTTGCTGCTCTTGCGCTGCGGTCGATATTTCTTCGCTTACGTCGTGTGCTTGCGATACGGCAAGTGTAATAGAGTCTAATGCGCTGCTTGCTAAATCGCTCTGCTCAACACACGATACCGCTTGCTGCTTACCTTTATCCATTGCTGTTACAGCCGCTTCTGCGCCACTTTGAAGCGATTCAATCATCGATTGTATCTCTTGGGTCGACTCTTGCGTTTTGCTTGCCAGTGAGCGTACTTCATCCGCTACTACCGCAAAACCTCGGCCATATTCACCGGCACGTGCCGCTTCAATTGCAGCGTTAAGTGCTAATAGGTTGGTTTGCTCAGCAATACCGCGTATAACATCTAAAATACTGCCTATAGAGGCGCTATCTTGATGAAGTTTATTAATAACACCGGCTGCATCGTCAACCTCGCGAGCAAGTTGCTCAATAGTCGCTTTGTTTTGATGAGAAATACCTTTTACGCGCTCAGCTTCTTTGTCAGCATTTTTAATTTCATCAAGGGCTTGTTGTGCGCTATTACTAACTGTTTGTGACGTGCTGCTCATTTCTGTTGTGGCAGTTGCCGCTTGTTCTACTTGGGCTTGTTGATTTCGGATAGCTTGGCTTGATTCACCGGTAATAGCCGATGTTTGCTCAGAGGCTGCTGCTAATTGAGTTGAGCGTGAAATAATACCCTTAATTAAGCTTCGTAGGCTATCTATTAAGGTGTTGCAGCTTCTTGATAGCTCGCCGAATTCATCTTTGGCAGAGTCATCTAAGCGTTGGGTCATATCACCGCTGGCCACAATATCTAAAATTCGATTCACTTCAGCCAGTGGCTTGGTAATTCTATTAACGGTAAGAATCGCTATTGCAATTGCAATCAACGTCGCGATGATCATTCCTGCCCACGTCCACAAAGTAGCTGAATCAACATCCTCACGGACGCCTTCTTGTAATTTGTAAGCGACAGCACTTGTCTGCGTGACTAAATCGTCAATTTGCGACAGGGCCATTGTGGTTGCCTGCTCTGACTGCGCAAGTTCTTTTTCGGTTAGTGCAATGGCGTCAATAAGACGTTGCTTGTTAGCTGCTAGGCTATTATTTCCACTTATATTTTCTACTAACGTATCAACGTACTCTTGTAAATCACTATATAAATCGTTGTTGTCTTGCTCTATAGCAGGCTTTATTAAAGCTAAGGTACGAATGACCTCTTCCAGATAGTAAGCCTGTTCATTTTTAACAATATCTAAGGTGTTCGTTGTTTTTACAGTAAGCATATCGGTACTGTTGCTAACTACCGACATAAAGTTGTTTTCTAGGTTATTAGCAGCTTGATAAGCGCGGGGGTGATTTTGCTCAAAGTTATCAATGTCAGTAATATCGAGCACAACTGAATTAGCATCTTCCGCAGCAATCTCTATTGTTTCTAGTTGTGCTATAAGGGTTTTATTTAGTGCTAGTTGCTTGTCTTTATCAGCCAATAAGTTTTCTACTGTACTTAAAAAGCTTAGGTAGGTTTTTTCTACTGCTTGGCTTTTTTGGCTCAGTGATGCATCGTTTTTTACTACGCGTTGCAGTTCAGCATGAAGTGAATCAAATTTGTCTTTTTGCTCAAGTACTTTTTGTTTTATAGGGGTGAGCTGTGCGCTTGAGGTGGTATAAAAACTGGCTTGAGCTGCTTTACTCATTAAAATAAATTCAGCTTGTAGCTCTGAGCTTTTATTTAGTGCAGGAAGTGATAACTGGTTTACCTGCTGAGTAGAGCGGTCAATGCTCGCAATTTTTATTAAAGAGTTACCACCAATGATTATGAGTAATAAGGTGATAAATATAAAACCACACCAAATACGTTGGCTTACTGTCAGATTCATACGGATTTCCAATTAAAGTACTTCAATCACATCTTATCGGCTTTTTAACCAATAAGTTAAGCAATTAATTTCTATTAATTTAAATTTAACATATGTAGTGGGTTTTTACAGTTTATTTAGGTAAATGCGCAGGTTTTTCTACTATTTTTTGCTTAGTTTGTAAGTCCATCATTGTTAAAGCCCCGCCCCATACGCATCCAGTATCAAGCGCGTGCACATGACTCAGCTGAGTAACCCCTTCAAGAGCGGCCCAATGGCCAAAAATCAAGTTTTTTTCTAATGCTTTTATATTAGGATGTTCAAACCAAGCTGTTAACGATTTATTGTCGTTAATTGCACCTTTCGCATTAAGCTCTAACGTGTTGTTACTGGTTAAAAAGCGCATACGGGTAAAATAGTTAACTATGTACCTAAACTTATCAAAGTCGTTTAAATCGTCATCCCACAGAGCAGGGTGTGGCTGATACATTTTTTTAAAAAAGTGGGCAGCATTAGCTGATTGATAACAACGCTTAGCAAACTGTGCATGCTTAAGTGCGGTTTTTATAGACCAGTCAGGGTTTAATCCTGCATGCGATATAAAGCTGCGGTGCTGCGCTAAATAAAGTGCAAGCGGTTGGGTTTGCAAATAGGCGATATAGTGAGGCAGTTTTTTACTATTAAAAATAGCATCGAGTTTGTCTTTTGGATTTATCGGCTTATTAAGGTAATGGCAGGCAATCATGTGTAAATCATGATTGCCTAACGTTACACTCATACTGTCTTGATGGCGGTAAATGTAATCTAGGCAAGCCAGCGAGTCAGGGCCACGTGCGACTATGTCGCCAACTAAATAAAGGTGATCTTTACTTGGGTTAAAATCAACCCGTTTTAGTAAGCGACTAAACTCTTCAAAGCAGCCTTGTAAATCACCAATTGCGTAATCAGCCATTGTGCTTTTTACTAATGTAAAATATTAGGACACGCTAAACGGAATACGTTTATAGGTGCCTCAAACTCAGAGCCAAACTCATTGCGCAATGTGTAGTGCCCCTGCATTGTACCTACGGGGGTGTCTAATATTGCGCCACTGGTGTATTTATAAGTTTCGCCAGGACCTATCACAGGGGTTTCGCCCACAACGCCTTCACCCTCCACTTCAACTTCTTTGCCGTTGGCATCGGTAATTAACCAATAGCGACTTAAAAGCGTGGCACTGCAAAGGCTGTGGTTTTTAATTGTCACTGAGTAGGCAAAAACATATTTATCTAGCTCAGGCTGAGATTGCCCTTCAACATAAAAAGTCTCTACAGAGACCTTTACAGGAGAGCCAATATTACTGCTTGTTGTCATAAATCCAATTAGCTATATCAATAAATTGTTGTAATGTTAGGCTTTCAGCGCGCAAGGTAATATCTATACCAATGCTAGTAAGCTCATCAGCGGTGAGTAAATTGCCTAAGCTGTTACGCAGTGTTTTACGGCGCTGATTAAACGCTTCTAAACACACGGTGTTTAAAATTTTCACGCTTTTAGCGGTTCGTTGTTCGGCTTTTTTGGGAATAAGACGAATAACTGCTGAGTCTACTTTAGGAGCTGGTTTAAAACATTCTGGCGGAACTTCAACCACAGGCATTGCGTGGCAGTAATATTGTGTCATCACACTTAAGCGGCCAAATGTTTTGCTGCCTGGACCTGCAACCATACGTTTTACAACTTCTTTTTGCAGCATAAAGTGCATGTGCTCAATATGATCAGCAAACTCAAAAAGATGAAACAGTAATGGCGTAGAAATATTGTAAGGCAGGTTACCAAACACTTTTAATTTTTTGTCATCGCGTACAAGGCTTGCAAAGTCAAACTTCATTGCATCGCCTTGGTTTACGTTTAATTTAGGCCCTAAAAATGGGTGCTCAATTAAGCGCTGGGCTAAGTCTTTATCTAGCTCTACAACGGTAAGTTGGCCGCTTAAATCGGCAACAGGCTCTGTAATAGCGCCTAAACCTGGGCCAATCTCTACTAGGTTGTCTTGTGGCTTAGGATCGATTGCAGTGACTATTTTATCAATGATAGATTCATCAAATAAAAAGTTTTGCCCAAAACGTTTACGGGCGCGGTGTCCTAAATGTACTTTATCGGTCATTGATTTTGTGCTTTTTCATGGGCGAGCTTAATTGCTTCGCGGATCGCTAATTCAAAACTGCCAACTTCAGCGTCACCAGTGCCTGCTAAATCAAGCGCAGTACCGTGATCAACCGAAGTGCGGATAAATGGTAAACCTAAGGTTATATTTACCGAGTTACCAAATCCCTTGTATTTTAGCACAGGTAAACCCTGATCGTGATACATAGCAAGCACGGCATCGGCTTGAGAAAGGTATTTATCTTGAAACAGGGTATCGGCAGGAAGCGGTCCAATTAAATTCATACCTTGGCTGTTTAAAAGCGCAAGCGTAGGTGAAATCGTTTCTATTTCTTCTGTACCTAAATGACCGTCTTCGCCAGCATGGGGGTTTAATCCACAGACCAAAATTTTTGGTTGTTCAATACCAAATTTCGTTTGTAAGTCATGATTTAAAATACTAATCACTTTGGTTAGGCGCTCTTGGGTAATCGCACGCGATACATAAGCCAGCGGTATATGTGTTGTTACAAGGGCAACACGTAAACCTTCGGTCGCTAGCATCATGACAACATCTGAGGTGCCAGATTGCTGAGCAAAGTACTCAGTGTGACCACTAAACGAAATACCGGCTTTATTAATAATCCCTTTGTGAACAGGGCCGGTGACAACGGCATCAAATGTACCGTCCATGTTTTTTTCGCTAGCAATACGTAAGGTATCAAGTACGTATTGGCCGTTTAAGTCGTCTAATTTACCTAGCTTAACCTCAGTGCCTAAATCAACTTGGTGAATATAAATGCTACCTGCAGGCGCAATGGCTGCAGGAGCATTTTCATCAAAATCAATTAGTTCAATATTAAGGCCTAAGTGTTGGGCGCGTTCTTTTAATAACTGTTTGTCGGCGATAGCGACCAGTTGAGCTTGCCATGGTTGCTGCGCTAATCGCAGCAGTAAGTCAGGGCCAATCCCCGCAGGTTCCCCCGGGGTAATTGCAATTCGTAATGTCATAATTACTCGTCTATAGGGAAAATTTCAACATGGGCTTGTTCGCGCATTTCTTGCTGCCAGTTAAAACTTTCTTCTTTAAATTTACGATTAAACAACATGCCGTGCGCACGGTTACGTTTAGCTAGCTCAGTTTTATCTGCTACACGTTTATCTAAAAGTTGTACTATGTGCCAACCAAATTGTGTTCTAAATGGTTCACTAATTTGATTTTTATCAAGTGATAACAAAGTATCTTTAAACGCGGGTACATACGTTGTAGGGTCAGTCCAATCATACTCACCGCCTTTAAGGGCAGAGCCTGGATCTTCTGAGTATTCTTTGGCAAGTTCTGCAAAGTCAGCTTTTCCTGCGCGTAAATCTTTGGCAAACCCTGCAAGCATGCTGCGCGCTTTTTCTTCACTTAAAATAATTGAAGGTTTGATAAGAATATGACGAGAGCGAACTTCAGTGGTTTCTACCAGTTGGCGACCACGTACATCTTGCACTTTAATTATATGAAAGCCAGCACCTGAGCGAAGAGGGCCAACAATCGCGCCTTTCTTTTGACCTTTTACAGCCTCAGCAAATAATGAAGGCATTTCGTTGATACCCATGTACCCTAGTTGTCCGCCTTCGAGTGCTTTTGAACCGCCAGATGAAGAAATTGCAATACGTTTAAACTCTTGGCCATCGTTTAATAGCTCAATAACTTTGTCTGCACGGGTTTTTGCGCTGGTGATTTCATCGGGCGTTGCATCGTTTGGAATATCAATAAGGATATGACCAATATCGTACTCTTCAGCATTTTGACCTTGGCTTTCCATTATTTTTAACAGGTTATCTACTTCTTGTTGGCTAATATAGATACGGCGGTCTACATTGGCGCGAGTCACTTGCTGTGTGGTGATCTCTTTACGAATTTCTTCTCGGTAAGCCTGAAAACTCTCGCCTGCGGCTTCAATTGTACGACGAAGATCGGCAATCGTGCCGCCTTGATCTTTTGCCATATTAGCTAAAGTTTGGTCTAACTGGCTGTCTGAAATTTCAAGGCCCATACGCTCAGCCATTTGCATCATAAGCGTTTGGTTAACTAAACGTTCTACTGCTTGTATGCGAAGCGTTTCGTCTTTAGGAAGTTGCTGGCCTTGTTCTGCGGCTTGCTTTTTAACACGATTGATTATGGTGTCTACTTCACTTTTTAAAATAACACCTTGGTTTACAACGCCAATTACTCTGTCGATTTCCTGTGGGGCGGCAAATGCGCCATGGCATAAGCTTAAGCTTAAAATAGCTGTTGATAATAGTTTTTTTAAATTCATATTCTTTTTACTACTCTTCTAATAGTACTGCTTTAAAACAGGGCGTACTGCATTTTAGGGCTTTAAAGTATCACCTTAATTGCTCGTTTGCCTTAATTATTAAGAAAATACGGTCTACGGTAGCCAAAAATACCTTGTTGCAATAATTTTTGTGCATCGTAACGGCTCTTACTGCCCAGCCCTTTTAATACAAAGTTTAAACTAATACCTGAATCAAAAGTGGCTTGTTGCTGCCCAATAGATTGATTTAAATCGGTTTCAATCTGACGGTGGCCAGTAATTTGGATTGCCCAACAGCACGACTCATACTGTAATCCGCTTAAAAATTCGATGCTTCGATTATTTTCAAGGTCCCGATGATAGCTTGCAATAAATTGCCACTGTTCACTAATTGGGATACTTGTAAATACACCCGTTTGCTCGATTGTATTTCCTGAGACATCATTTGCATAGCGATGGTTCAACTGAACTAGCTCATTATTGTCACCTTTGTAATCAAGAGTGACATTTGACTGAATCATTTGCTTGCCATCAGAGTCGTATTGCATACCCGCAGATAAATACCAACGGCGATGCCAATGTAACATTGTTTGTGCGGCAAACAGCGCGTTGTAGTTAGTTTGCGAGTCTAAACCTTGCTCAGTAGGTTTAGCCGAATCATTTAGGTAAAAGATTTGACCCGCGCTAAAGTTAAATACTTCTTCTTGTTTGCTATCAAATAATCGGGTTGTTGCACCTAGCGTAAATTGGTTAGCTGCAGCTATACGGTCCACGCCTGAAAATCGTGTATCTCTAAATAGGCCAAAAAAGTCATCTTGTAAGCGAGTCGTATCAAACAGACCAATTTCTGATTGATCCTTATTCGGTGTGTATAAATATTGTATTTGTGGCTCAAGGGTTTGAATGCCATCTTCAAAAAAATATGAGGTGTCGCGTTCAAAGTTAAGCTGCGAATACAAACGTACTTTTGGTAAAGTACGCGAAACGCTATCACTGTATTGCGTACCCGTTAAATCACCGCTTTGTTTGTAATTTGTTTGCAATAAACTCACTTCTGAGAGAAACGACCACGCATGCGTTGCGTAATTAAATCGCGCTTTTGGCTCTACATGTACGCGGGTAGCGCTGTCTATAGCAATTTCTGAAGAGTCGTTAGTAAAGTGGCTTACTTCACCAGACAAACTAAAGTCAAAGTGATCAAAGCGCCAAGGTGCGGTCTGCGTAAAGCTAATTTGTGGAACTGCGGCATACGACTCTAAGTGATCACCCAGTACTTCGAAGTTTTGAAACTTAATATCGGTACGCCATGTGTCACCAAGGTGAGTCACCGACCCGGTACGATAAAGTTGGGTATCGGTTTTATTGGCGTAGTTAGAGCTTAAATCGGTGATGTAGTTATCATCACTGACGTTGGTGACGTCCACATTGGCTCGCCAGTCTTCACTTAAATAGCTTTGTTGTTGCCAATGAAACATGTAGCGCTCATCAAGGCTTGGCTCCGAATCATCACTATCTAAATATTCAATACCGACTAACCCTTCATGCTGCTCGCTCAGGTATCTAAACTCAGTTTGCAACTGTAAGCCTTTGCGCGACATATAACGTGGCGTAATGGTGGCGTCAAAATTAGGCGCAATGTTCCAATAATAGGGGGTAACAGTTTCAAGGCCATAACGGTCGGAGCTTGAAATACTCGGTGTTAATAAGCCCGACTTGCGTCGCTCATCCAGCGGAAATGTGAAATAAGGCAAATATAAAACAGGGGTATCAAGGATACGTAACACGGCGTTATAGGTTTCGCCCCAGCCTTCTTCGCGAGAGAGGTTAATTTCATCGGCTTCTATTTCCCAAACCGGTTTATCACTAGGGCAGGTAGTAAAGCTTGCATTCATTAACAATAAGCCAGACTCATCAACAGTGAGTTTTTCAGCGCCACCTTTGCCTTGTTGCGCGGTTAAACTGTAATCGGCACCGAGTAGACTTATTTGAGAGTTATTTAAATCGGCATTTAAACCTGAGCTGTTTACTTGGCTTACGCGGTCTTGGTATGTAATTGGGCCTGTTGCATTGAGTAAACCGCGCTGTTTGTCTATAAGCGCAGTTTGTGCGGACAAACTCATATCAAGGGTGTTAATATCAACATTGCCGGTAAATTCAGCGCTTTGAGTGCCTAGGAGCTCTACATCGTCAGCTTGTATATCAACCGATCCTACCGCTAAGTTTGGTAGAGGTTGCCAAGCTCTGGTTTGCATTGAAATGCCACATAAGTTGTGTGCCAGTTCAGTTTCGGCAAGCGATGGTGCGCTAATTACGCCTAGCATCAATATGCCCCAGGTTTTGCTCATTTATCGACCTTAATGCTCTTTGGTTTATTATAAGCTAGACATAATAAAGGAAAACAATGGCAAATACAGTAATTGACCTATAAAAATAGACATCTTATATAATGACACGCTTTGATAATTTACAACTATTTATAAATACGCACTTTGATGCTAAACCACACTCCTTAGTAGCCATTACTGGGGATGCCAGCTTTCGCCGTTATTATCGTTTAAGCTGTGCTGGAAAAGCGTTTATAGTGATGGACTCCGACCCACAAAAAGTAAATAACGCGCCGTATATCTCTTTAAATAAAGTATTCACCGACAACGGCTTTTTACTACCCGAAATAATAGCAAGCGATGAAGAGCAAGGCTTTTTTGTGTTAAGTGACTTAGGAAATACCCACTTAGCCGATAAGCTTGATGAGCCAAATAGAGATGAATATTACAAGCAATTAATTTGTTTAGCGGCAAGCTGGGCCAACACGCCTGAATCAGCAGCTATGCAAAATTATAATAAAGAATTTATACATCTTGAGCTGAATATTTTTAGCCAATGGCTGGTGACAGATTTTATTGGCTTAACACTCAGTGCAGAGCAGCAAGCAATTTGGCAGCAAAGCTGTGAGCTATTAACGAACGCTATGCTAGCACAGCCTACGGTCACGGTTCATCGCGATTACCATAGCCGTAATATTATGTATAGCAATGAGCAGTGGGCAATTATAGATTACCAAGATGCCGTGCGCGGCCCGTTGTGTTATGACTTAGTGTCGCTGTTACGCGATTGCTATTTTAAGTTGCCACAAGCACAGCTTAATCAGCTGCTTGAGTACGGGTATGAAGAATTTACAGCGCAAAAATTAATAACAGATACTTCTTTTGAGCAGTTTAAACAGTGGTTTGATTTAACGGGTATTCAGCGTCATTTAAAGGCGGCGGGAATATTTTGCCGCCTCTATTTACGCGATGGAAAAACCGGTTACCTTGATAATATTTTACCTACGTTGGATTACATTGTTGATGTTGCCAAGTGCTACCCTGAGCTTGCAGCATTAAGTGAATGGGTAAGTAGCACTGTAATACCAAAGGTGACATTAAAACTTGCAAAGGAGCGCACATGAAAGCCATGATTTTAGCTGCCGGGCGAGGCCAGCGAATGATGCCGCTTACTCAAGCTATGCCTAAACCTATGCTAAAAGTGGCGGGTAAACCGCTGATTGAGCATCATATTAATAACCTCAAAGCCGCTGGCATTACTGACATTGTTATAAACCTAGCTTGGCAAGGGGATAAAATAAAAAGCTACTTTAGAAATGGCGCTGAGTTTGGTGTGAGCATTGAATATAGCCAAGAGGCTGAGGGCGGACTTGAAACCGCAGGAGGGATCATTCAGGCGCTGCCACTGCTTGGCGAGCAATTTATTGTAATTAATGGTGATGTATACACAGATTACGATGTGAATGCGCTTACACAATTGCACCTGCAAGATGGCGAGGCCCACATTGTGTTAGTCGAAAACCCTCCTCACAATGAAAAAGGGGATTTTGCGTTAAGCCACTTATCGGCTGAAAGTCAAAAGTATACATTTTCGGGAATCAGCCGTTACCAGGCAGATTTTTTCAAAGGGCTAGCGCCAGGTGTGCGCCCACTTGGACCAATATTGCGAGAAAAACTCGCTCAACATGTTATCTCAACTGAGCTTTATATAGGTCAATGGGACGATATCGGCACACCACAGCGACTCGCGCAGCTCAACGAGCGCATACAAAGCACACTTTAATAGAGGCAGTTAATTAGATGTGGGGAAAAATACTCGGTTTTTGTTTTGGCTTTATGTTTGGCAAGATTTTTGGTGCCATTTTAGGTTTATACCTCGGCCATTTATTTGATAAAAGCTTAAAAAACGATTTTGATAAAGCCGGGGGCTTTTCAGGTTTGTTTAAAGGTGATGATGTGAATGAGCGTCAGGCGTTGTTTTTTTCGAGCTGTTTTGCAGTTATGGGGCATATAGCAAAGTCGAACGGTCGCGTAAGCGAAGTGCACATAAAAGCGGCAAGTATGTTTATGGACGAAATGGGGCTAAAAGGCGACGAACGTCGCGAAGCTCAACATGCATTTCAATCTGGTAAAGACAGCGACTTTTCGATTAAAGAAACGGTACATGACTTTAAAGAACGTTTTGCAAAACGTTACGACTTACTGCAATTGTTCTTAGAAATTCAAATTCAAATGGCATTTTCAGATGGCGTACTCGCAGAGCAAGAAAAACAGCTGTTACAAGAGGTAAGTAAACAACTGGGTATTTCTAAAACCCATTTTGCTTTTATTCTTAAGCGCTACCAAGCTGAATTTAGTTTTAGACAGCAACAACAACAGTATAAGCAACAGCAGCAAGGTCAAAGTAGCAGTTACCGTGAAGGAACTGGCCATCATGTGCCCCCTAATAACAGCATGAACCGCTCCCAGGCCTTGGCTTTATTAGGGTTAAGTAGCGACGCGACGCAACGAGATATTAAAGTCGCGTATCGTAAATTAATGGCGCAGCATCATCCTGATAAATTAGTCTCTCAAGGGCTGCCTAAGCACATGATGGAAGTAGCTGTTAAAAAAAGCCAAGATATTCAAGCGGCTTACGAGTATTTAAAAAAGGCGGCGTAAAAAGCCGTCTATTATTTTGCTTAAGCGAGCATGCTGCTCTGGCGCATCGCGTAGGCCAAACAGTTGGCGCTGACGGTAATCAAATTTAGCATTACGATTTACCCAGCGCTGACGGTTTTTAAGGCTCATAAGTATATCGGTATTATCATTTGCATAGTAAATATCAAGCAAAGCGGGGGTCACTAGGGATGACGTTTGCGCTAAACCCTTATTGCGCTGTGTATTGGGTAAATAACTACTTAAACTTATAAACGCATCTATTCGCGAGTCAGGAAAGTTTGCATAGTATTCTAGCAATACTCCCGCACTGGTACCTTGTGCTATAACGACAATATTATTTGGCTCGCTCATCGCGTTTTGATAGAGCGCCTCATAACGCATTATTAAATTAGTTTTGTAGTTACTTAGTACCTCATCACTTACCAAATCAATGGCATTAACAAAATGTGGCTCTTGGGCTGCTGTGGCTGCATCGTCGCTGTTATTTTGCGCCGTTTCTGTAGGGGCTTCATTTTGCGCGGGCTTAGTTGCTTGGGTCGCTGATTGTGCAGGCGCAGCCATGTTACTTGCTTGCCAATCTATATCGGGTACTGTCATGGCGTAGGTTGTGTAACCTAAATTAGTAAGCGCTTTTCGCAGGTAACTCATGCCAGCATTGCTGGTGGGGGTCGAGTTCCAATCAGGAATGAGTAATACAATGCCTCTAAACTCGCGGCTCATGTATTCGCTATACAAGCTTAAAAACTCTGTATCACCAGCAAGTATGGGTTTAATTTCATCATTGGGTAGTAGGCGTTTTATATCGCTATTTTCGATACTTGATAAAGCAGGCGGTGATATATGCTCTGCAGCACTGGCATAGGCGCTTAAGCATAACGCCGAGCAACAACATACACTGTGTAGTGTTTTTTTGATTAGCCGCGCAAATATCATAGTAAGCCCAAAACATAAGTAATAACTAAGTATCGGCGCGCTAAGGTAAAAGTTTAGTACTAACTTTGTGAGCTTTACCTATTAAAAATCGGGCTCTACCTCAAAGGTCATTACTTGCTCGGTCACGGGGTGTTTTAGTTGCAACATTTGTGCATGCAGTTGTAAACGTGGTGCCGCGGCTAGGGCCTCTTTATGGGCATAAAGTCTATCGCCCAGTATTGGGTGGCCAAGGCTTAGCATGTGCACGCGTAGTTGGTGTGAGCGCCCTGTAATTGGCGTGAGCTCTACACGTGTTGCGTGCGCT
Organism: Pseudoalteromonas sp. P1-13-1a; assembly: GCF_001401875.1. Lineage (NCBI taxonomy): Bacteria > Pseudomonadati > Pseudomonadota > Gammaproteobacteria > Alteromonadales > Pseudoalteromonadaceae > Pseudoalteromonas > Pseudoalteromonas sp. P1-13-1a. Next base: position 26,387 of record NZ_LKDV01000032.1, read on the forward strand.
TCTTTTGCCAGTATTTTAAAGTGAGTGAGCGAGGGCTTACCGTTTTCATGATCAACCATTTGCTTAGGGCGATTAGGCCAATCACATATAAGGGGTAAATCAACCGACCCAGTATCTTGCTCAAGTTGGCCGTAAACACGTGCAATATAGCGTTTTGCCGTTTCACGCTCTTGAAACTGCATACTTAAATGCCGATGCGCAGCCTTATTCATAGCAAGGCAAAGTATGCCTGAGGTTGCCATATCTAGGCGGTGCACTATTTTAGCTGTAGGAAAAACACGGTTAACGCGATTAATTAAGCTATCGGCATGTTTTGGATCTTTACCTGGGACGGTTAAAAGTTCGCTGGGTTTATTAACGATGAGCAAGTCGTCATCTTGGTGCAGTATTGTTAAATACGGACTCATTGGGGGATTGTAATTAACTAACACGGCCGACCTCAGTAATTTTGCAGGGCGCTATTTTAGGGGAGCGAGCGCAAAGGCTCAAGGAAAAGATAAAAGTTTAATTGCATGCTTTTTAATCTGGTGTAAAATTACACCAACCTAAAGTTATGGGAACATATTATGGCAAGGCAAAGTATTTCACTTACTGAACAAAATGATTTATGGCTTCGTAATCACGTTGAAAACATAGGTGATTATGCTAATAAAAGTGAATTGGTGAACGATTTAATTCGCCGTGCAAGAAGGGCTGAAGCTATAAACAGTAAGCTTGCTAACGCAGAAAAAAGCGGTTTTAGTGCTCAATCTGCTGATCAAATGTTAGCAGAATTTAAAGCAAGCATTAAGTAGTGCGCACATTTAAGCTTTCAAACGATGCCAAAGAGGATTTACGTCGCATTTATCAATATGGCTGTCACGCATTTTCACAACAGCAAGCAGATATTTACTTTTATAGTTTCTTCTCTATGTTTGAAAAACTAGCAGCAAATCCTTATTCATACCAATCAGTTGATCATATACGCACAGGCTATCGACGTGCCGTTTGTGGCTCGGACAGCATTTATTATAGAGTTACAGAAATAGGTATTGAAATAATGGCTATATTAGGTGGCCAAGATACTGAGGAGTGGTTGTAGAGGTGAATGTAAAAAGCACGGCCTGTAAACCGTGCTTTTTGAAATGTAGTTTAGTTAGAACAAGATATAACTAACGGCTGATAGCTATAAACTGATAGCTCAAAAACCTTAGTGTGAAACTACGATTAAGCGTATCGCATCAAGTTTTAATTGGGCTTTTTCTATATGCGTTGTCAGCTCGCTGCGCTGCTTATCGAAGAAGGTAATTTCTTCTTGGCGAATATTAGGGTTAATTTGCTTAAGCGCTTCAAGGCGAGCTTGTTCTTCACCTAAGGTGCTTTGCATTTTTTCAAGTGACTCACTGCGTATAACCTCAAGCTGTTGCTGAGCCATGTCTTTTGCGGTGTTGATCATTGGGTGAACGGCACCTTGTAAAGCACCTGCTAATTTACTTGCAGTTTGACGCCCAACGGCTGAAAGCTGTTGGTTAAAGCTGTCGAATGCCACATTTTCACCGAGGTTATTACTGGCTTTATCAAGTAATATACGAATAGGCGTTGGCGGTAAAAAGCGACCTACTTGCAGGGCTTTTGGTGCCATTGCTTCGGCTACAAATATTAGCTCAACAAAAAAGGTACCTGGTGGTAATTTTTTATTTTTAAGCAGTGCAACCGATGCGCTACCAAAGTCATCATCACAAATCATATCCATGGTGCCCTGCACCATAGGGTGATCCCAGCTAATAAAGTGGACATCTTCTTGCGAAAGGGCGGTGTCGCGGTCAAATGTCACCGTCATGCCATCATCTTTTAAGCTTGGGAACGATGCACTTAGCATATGCTCTGTTGGCTTTAAAATAATGGTGTTTTCGCCTTTGTCTTCTTGGCTTACGCCAAATGTGTCGAATACGTTGATCATGTAACTTGGTAACTCAAATTGGTTATCAAGTGCTTCAATTTCTTCTACCAATGAATCAGCTGCACCTTGGCCAGATGAATGTAGCTCTAATAGGCGGTCACGGCCACTTTCCATTTGCTTGCGTAGCACGGCATTTTGTTTGGCTACTTGCTCAAGTAGGGGGTCGAGCTCTTCTTCATCACAATTATGAGCAGCAATGTAGTCAAGTAGGTCTTCACTAAATTCTTTATACAATAACTGGCCAGTGGTTGATGTGCTTTCAAATGCATCAAGGCCTTCGTTGTACCAACGCAGTAATACTTCTTGCGCTGTATTTTCAAAATACGGCACATGAATATTAACATCTTTTGTTTGCCCAATACGGTCTAATCGACCGATACGTTGTTCAAGTAAGTCAGGGTTTAGTGGTAAATCAAATAACACTAAGTGATGTGAAAACTGGAAGTTACGTCCTTCTGAGCCAATCTCTGAACAAAGCAGTATTTGTGCGTTGTCGTATTCATCAGCAAAAAAGGCTGCCGCGCGGTCGCGCTCTATAATCGACATGCCCTCATGGAACACAGAGGCTTTTATTGCTTCACGCTCACGCAAAATTTGCTCAAGGCTGATAGCGGTTTCGGCTTTGGCACAAATAAGCAGTACTTTTTCGTGCTTTAGGGTCTTAAGTGTGTCGATTAACCAATCTACACGTGGATCAAATGCACCCCAGCTAGCACTTTCACCTTCAAACTCTTGAAATATTTTTTCAGGGAATAGCGCGCGTTGTGCGCTTAGCTCTGCACTTTGTATACCGCTCATGCTGCCAAGTACTGACATGGCTGTTTTATATTGCTTTGGCAGTGCCATTGGATAAGCATGTAATTTACGGCTAGGGTAGCCATCAATTCCGCTGCGGCTGTTTCTAAATAAAATACGACCTGTGCCGTGACGGTCAAGCAGCATGTTAAGTATTTCTTTACGCGCCGGTAAATCACCTTGCTGCGCTTTTTCAAGCACATCGGTAATATCGGTTTCTTTTAATAGCTCAATGAGTGTGGCTTTGGCTGCATCATCAAGGGCCTGCGCTTGCAGTAGCTGATTAGCCGCTTCGGCAACGTCTTTATAGTTTGCTTCTTCTTCTTTGAATACGTCGTAGTCGTAAAATCTATCTGGGTCGAGTAATTGTAAGCGGGCAAAGTGGCTACGGTGGCCAAGTTGGTCAGGCGTTGCTGTTAATAAAATAAGCCCCGGAATATCTTGGCTAAGTTCAGCCATGCGTTGATATTCGGTGCTTGGTTTTCCGTTATTAATGCTTAAGTGGTGCGCTTCATCAACAACTAGTAAATCCCAATCAGCCAATGTGGCTTGTTCAAACCAGCGTTTTTTCTTGGTTAAAAACTCAAGGCTGGTAAGTACTAACTGCTCGGTATCAAATACGTTTGGTGAGTCGGCAAAGGCTTCATCGCAACGCTCTTCATCAAAAATAGAAAAACGTAAATTAAAGCGGCGTAGCATTTCTACTAACCATTGGTGTTGCAGGTTTTCTGGCACCACAATAAGTACACGGCTTGCTCTGCCGCTAATGATTTGTTGGTGTAGTATCATGCCTGCTTCAATGGTTTTACCAAGACCTACTTCATCTGAGAGAAGTACACGTGGGGCAAAACGTTTACCTACTTCTTGTGCAATATAAAGCTGATGCGGAATAAGGTTAGCACGCTGGCCAATTAAGCCCTTTATAGGCGATTGCTGGCGTTCAAATTGGTGTTGCCAAGTTTGGTAACGTAAGGTGTAGCGATCAAAACGATCTACTTGGCCTGCGAATAAACGATCTTGTGGCTTATTAAACTTAATAAAATGATCTAAAAAGGTCTCTTTTAGCTTTGCTTCTTCGCAGGTATCAACGCGCGTACCCACGTAGCAAAGCAGTTCACCTTGCACTTCAATAGACTCTACTTCTAATTCCCATTCTTCAACGCTTTTGATCACATCACCTGGATTAAATGCCACACGGGTAACCGGTGCTTCTGCTGTAGAATAAACACGGTTTTCACCACTGGCAGGAAATAAAATGCTGACCTGGCGGCCTTCAATGGCAACTACGGTGCCTAATCCTAAATCTGACTCTGTATCACTGATCCAACGCTGACCTAAGGAAAAATTCATGTATGTCTCGTCTATGAAGAAAAAGGCGGCTATGTTACCTGTTACATAACACCACTGCAAGGCGCTATTTGGCTCACTTTTAATTAATTTTATAAGTGCGAATTAATCCCATTAACAGTGCTAACAAATGGCTCTTTTTTAGGTAAATAAAAACTATATTGTGTTTGTAATAAAACGGACTTTTATGACAAATAGACTAAACTTAGATTATGCCTTAGCAATTAAGTATTGCAGGTTTGAATTAAGGCCCGTTTTACTTAGTTATTTTGGTATAGCATAAAAATCATAAAACGTAAGGAAAGTGCTATGGAAAAAGCTTCGAACCTTGAAAGTAAAATGTATGTGCTAGACACCAATGTATTACTCCACGAACCCCTCGCTTATTTGTCTTTCCAAGAACATAACGTTGTTATTCCCATGACTGTCTTAGAAGAGCTTGATCACATTAAAGACAGAAAACACGACGTAAGCCGCGATGCACGAGTGGCTATTCGTGGTTTAGATGAGGTATTAAAAAATGCCACACCAGAGCAAATGTTGCAGGGTGTTGCGTTGCCTAGTAATAAAAAGGCAAAGGCTGATTCAACCGGCACGCTCATTATTGTAAATGACCACCTTTTTGCAGATTCTATTTCTGGTTTACCGGGGGATGAAAACGACCACCGCATTATTAACTGTGCCGTGTATTTACAAAAGCAGCACAGCGATTCAAAAATTGTATTGGTGACAAAAGATATAAATATGCGTCTTAAAGCCAAGGGGGCAGGCCTTAAATATGTTGAAGATTACCGTACCGACCAGCTCATTGATGATATTGCTTTATTAACCAGTGGCTATAAAAAAATAGAAGGAGACTTTTGGCAGCATGTAGGGCAATGCGAAACTCTGCAGCATGGCCGTGATACTTTTCATTATGTGGCTAAAAACTTAATCCCAGATGTGTTTTGCAATGAGTATATACTTGATGGCAGTGAGCACTTTGCTGCGCGGGTCAAATCGTACGATAACGAACGTATTAAATTAAAAGATATTAGTGTTGAGCGTTTAATGCACCAGCAAGCGTGGGGAGTTAAACCTAAAAATATTTACCAAGGTATGGCACTCGACGCCTTATTAGACCCCAGCATTGAGCTGGTTATTTTAACCGGCCCAGCAGGGTGCGGTAAAACATTACTGGCACTGGCCAGTGCGCTTGAAATGGTGATTGAACGTGGGATTTATGACAAGGTTATCGTTACGCGAAATACCCCAGAAATAGCGGAGTCTATCGGTTTTTTACCAGGAACCGAAGAAGAGAAAATGGCGCCATGGTTAGCGGCAATTACCGATACGCTTGAGGTGTTACACAAAGGCGATGAAAACCCAATTTCTAGCCGTAACTACATAATGGAAAAAGCTAATGTGCAGTTTAAGTCGGTTAACTTTATGCGTGGCCGTAGTATTCAAAACGCGGTGGTAATTTTGGATGAAAGCCAAAATTTAACTGCATCTCAGCTTAAAACCATTATTACCCGTTGTGGTGAAGGAACAAAACTAATCTGTAGCGGTAATTTAGCACAAATAGACAGCAATTATTTAACCCCTGTGACCTCCGGTCTTACTTATATTGTGGAACGCTTTAAAGACTTTGAAGGCAGTGCGACGGTGAATTTAAATGGCGTAGTGCGCAGCCGTTTGGCCTCCTTTGCAGAAGAAAATTTATAACTTGCGCAGAACAATTTGGCCCGATAGTCTAGTGGCTGACTATCGGGCCAAAACTTAGGCAAAACGTTGAAATTTTTACCTCTAAAAGACTATTACCGCTCTTTATCTGTAGCGTTGTTTGTTCCCTTATTTGTGGCATTTTTATTGTGCTTGCATTTGTATAATATAAAAGTTGATCGCGCCATAGAAAAACGTCAAGCCGATTTTGAGCAAGTGTCAGCTCAAGTTAGTCATATCATGAGCTCGGTAAATGACTTTTTCGACAATGCCTTTATATCGTATCAACAACTGGGTGTTGAGCAATTTAATCGAAACTTACTTGAAGGTATAAATCAATACGACAATTACTACTACCGCCATTTTAGCGAACGCCGAGGTGAAATAGTGGGTAAAGGGCAGTTTGCTTTTTCTAACCGTGCGTTGATTCAGTGGCAGCAAGCTACAACCCTTAGTCCGACTTTTAATACTGCCTTATCGCTTATGCAATCCTTATCAGCCGTTGCCTATGTCGATGAAGCGGGGTTTGCGTATGTTGTGAGGCGTAACAAAAGCCAAAGCACCATGCTCAATAAAGTTTTAAATGGTAGTTTTAAGCCCGCATTTTCACCTGATCAGCTTACCTCCAGCCCCATAGTAAAAATACGCGATAGCGCCTACTTTGCTATTGGCCGTAAAAAGCAGCCTAACTCGTCCAGCTACATCATTTTAATTTATGATTTAGAAGCTATGTCTGACTGGCTTAAAAAAGTAGCACCAAGCGAAGGCGAATATGTATTTATGAACCAGTCGCATCAAGTTATAGCCAGCTCAGTAAAACAATTAAACGAAGCCACAGCATTAAAAGACTATTGGCCTGAGCTTGCTCATGATAATGAAAAAATAAACCTAGCCAATAACACACACGCACAGTTTTTTATGCAAGCAATGGGGAATTTGCCCATTCATGCCGCCTTTTATGAGCCGCAAATAAACGTCATCACGCCAATTAAGTATGAGGTACTTTTGGAGTTTGTATTTTTAACGTTATTTTTAAGCTTAATGTTTGCTGTGTTTTTTTGGCTAAGCCAGCGTATTTTTGTAAGGCCAATGACGCATTTAATGCAATATTTTGAGCAAAATGATGCCCCTAAAGCCGCCCTTTCTAATTATCCCATTCCTTTAAATTGGCAGCCTTGGTTTTCTCGGGTTAAATATGTATTTGATAAAAATGCACAGTTAGTCGAGTCGTTACAAGAGGCTAATAAAGAGCTCGATGAGCAATTACAGCTGCAATCACAAAAGCTAAAACGCAGTTATGAAGCAAAAGAGCGGCATTTGGCATTATTAAATACCATGCTAAATAGTGTGCCTGATCTTATTTACTTTAAAAATATTGATGGTTCTTTTTTAGGCTGTAATAAAGCTTTTGAAGCTTATGTAGGAAAAGAGCAAGCAATTTTAGTCGGTAAACGTATTGAAGATTTAGACAGCGACGATTTACAGTTAAGCCTACTTGAAAAGCAAGTTTTGCAAACAAAAAGTAGCATTGAACAACGCATAGATAGCACCGACAAATCTTATCAATTAACGATTGCGCCATTTTATAATGAGCACCAACATTTATTGGGCACTATGGGGATTGGGCGAGACATTACTGAACAGCAACAAACTTTATCGGCTTTAAAAGCCTCAGAATCTAAGTTTAGAAGCGCGATAGAATTTGCAGCAAACAGCGTGGTGCTGCTCTCGCTTGAACACACCATATTGCAGGTTAATAAAGCGGCTCGTAAGTTGTTTTCACAGCAAGATATTTTAACTGGTGAGCCACTAAAAATGTTATTTGATGAAGCGCAGTGGCAAGAAATAAAAAATGCGCTTTGCCATTTATTAGATGATAAAAAGCGGGTCTACCATTTAACGCTCTCGCAAGGAAAACTAACAAATTGGCTGCAGCTAAGTGTGTCGTTGGTGTGGGATGAAAATCGGGACCCTTCTTATTACGTTATTCATATTCAAGATGTCAGTGCGCTGACTAAAGCAAAGCATGATGCAGAGCGTGCAACAATAGCCAAAAGCCGCTTTATCGCTAACTTAAGCCATGAGATACGCACGCCTCTAAACGCTGTGTTAGGGCTATTAGATATGATAGTGGAACAGGGATTAACAAATAAGCAATTGCAACAAACTAAGCAAGCTAAAAACGCGGCGCAAAGCTTATTGTTAATGCTAAACCGGATGCTTGATTTTGCCCGTGTTGAGAGTTCGCAAGCACAAATTAAACCGGTGCCTTTTTGTTTAGTTGAACTGATTGATATTTGTGAGAGCTTAACAGCGCCACTGTGTGAAAATAAAGGGTTAAGCTTTAATATTGAAGTAGACCCACTCATAACTCCCGCGCTCGTTGGTGACTCGATCCGTTTACAGCAAATATTAGGTAACTTACTCACTAATGCCGTTAAGTTTACTAATAAAGGCAGTATTACCTTAAAATTGGTACTTGAAGAAGATGATGCTTTAGATAGGCAGCGTATATCTTTTCATGTCATAGACAGTGGGGTGGGGATTGCCAAAGCAGACCAACTGCGACTGTTTGATGCGTTTACTCAAGGGGATGAATCATCTACACGTATCCACCAAGGAGTAGGGCTTGGTTTGGCCATAGTAAAGCATGGCGTTGCATTGATGGGCGGCGAAATTGCTATTAATAGTGATAAAGGCCATGGCTGTGAGTTTTACTTTACTTTATCGCTTGCAGTAGATACGGCTAAAAATAGTGTATTTATGCCTGATACATTAGCTGTTGTGAGCGATGAGACAGCACAACTAAACGAGGTTGTTAATGCTTATTCGCAAGTGGCTGCTATTCACTTAGAAGAGGCAATACGCTACCCAATAAAGCTTGCTGACGCCCAGCAACTGATTATTGATGAAAGTACGTTGAACGATTTATTAAATGTTGAATCTATAAACGAAACGCTCAGCGCCAACGCATACCCTGTGGTTGTCGTTAATCATGAGCACACATTAGCATTGCCTTGTACTACCCAAATCAACGCACAGCATGTTAAAGCCTCAGCGTTAGCACAACGATTAATGAGCTTAAACGCGAATGCGGGGGATGAACACGTTGCATCAGCCAGCAATCATGAAGCGCTAAAAAAAGATATATCGGGTTTACTTATCATGGCGGTTGATGATAACCCACTTAACTTAGACATTATTAGCAGTGTATTAAAGCAAGCCCAAGTTAATGTAGTTACAGTCACCAATGCCCCCGAGGCAATAGAGCTGCTACAAATATTAAAGCCGGATTTAATTTTGATGGATGTGCAAATGCCGCATATTGACGGTTGCCAAGCAACACAATTAATTCGCCAACAGTTTGACGCACGCCAACTGCCTATTTTTGCTTTAACAGCACATTGTGAGCCTGCAGATGTTGAGCGCTCTCTTAATAGTGGTATGAATAAGCATTTAACAAAACCTGTGGTAGCTAAGGTTTTGATAGATGCAATTAGGGACGTAGACTTTACAAAACCTAAGTTTTACGACCAAAACTTTGCGCTTACCCAGTTTAATTTTGATGAAACTTTACTGGCAACTATGGTCGGGAAGTTTGCAAAGTTATGTGACACCCAATTACAGCAAATTGAGGAAAATACCCAGCGGGATGAAGTGGTACGCTTAGTGCATAGCATAAAAGGGGTTGCGGGTAACTTAGGGTTTATTAGGCTTTCACTGTGTGCAAAACAATGTGAAGCGCATCTTAAAACAACTAACGAGCCTGTTCAGCAAAGTTTAAAAGAGCTGATCACACAGCTAAAACAAGTGATTATATTTATTGAAACCTTAGGGGGACGGGATGCCGAAAAAAGCTAAAATACTGATTGTGGATGATGATCCTCTTAATCGGCTTGTGCTTGAAAAAACACTGGGCACGGAGCATGACGTATTTTTAGTCGAAAGCGGCGAAAAAGCGCTCACCTTTATTAAATTAAATCAGGTCGATTTAATTATTTTAGATGTGGTAATGCCAGGCATTGATGGTTACGAAGTGCTTGTGCAGCTTAAAGAAAACCCTATTACGCAATCTATCCCTATCGTGTTTATATCGGCTAATAATAGCCACACCGATGAAGCCAAAGGCCTTGAGTTAGGTGCAATGGATTACATCACTAAGCCCTTTAATGCATCTATAGTAAAAGTGAGAGTTCGTAATCAATTACTTATTAAGCAAAAAAATGATTTGCTTGAGATGCTTGCCTCCATTGATGGCTTAACAGAAATACCCAACAGGCGTTATTTAGACGAAAACCTCTCTCGCGAATGGCGCAGAAGCAAACGTAATGGCTCATGCTTATCTGTTTTATTAATGGATATCGATCACTTTAAACGCTATAACGACTGCTATGGACATCGTGCTGGTGATGAGTGTTTAAAGCAGGTTGCGCAAGCCTTAGCAGCGCAATGTGAGCGTAGTACTGACTTTATAGCGCGTTACGGGGGGGAAGAGTTTGCAGCGGTCTTACCCGATGTTAATAAACAACAGGCATTAGCCTTTGCACAAAAGCTAAGAAAAGCGGTAAACAATTTAAATATAGAGCACAAAGCATCTTTAAATGCAGATCATATTACAATTAGTATTGGTATTGCGAGTATGGAAAACGGCAACGCCAGTGCCGAGCAGGCTTTACTTGAACAAGCTGACCTAGGGCTATATGCCGCAAAAGATGCAGGTCGTGATCAGGTGGTTGCGCTTAACTTGTAATATGGCTGTGTTTTCACAAAGCCTTGTTTAAATCGGCCCCACACATTATGTTATTACCGAGCGGGGCAACTATATTTTACTAGCACGTTGTTATTTGGTGATCATACCCAGCGCGCTTTCACCAATACCCACCAGTTTATCATTTTTAAACACCAACGGTGTGCACTCATCTTTTGTTGTTTTTCCATCAGAGTGAATACTATGCGTCATGTAATAAAGTACCTGATACACATCACCGTCTTTTTTTAACAGTTCGGTAAAGCTTGGCGTTTTTAATTGTGCTAAAACAGATTGGTAGCTGCTATCCATTTTTAGATCGGCAATTGCTTCGCGGTTTTTTTTATGATGCTGTTGCCAACTTGATGAGTCATTCCCTGCCCAGTGCGTTTCTGCTTCGCCATCTGATACGGCAATAACACAACCGGTTAGAAACGGGGCAATAAGTGCTGCAGCTAAAAGTGATTTTTTCATTGTTATAGTCCTTGATGAGTTTTAATTTAATTATTTACTCATTCAAGGCAAGTAGTAGGCCAATATAACAAAGATTTAAAATTCAATAGCTTATGATTTTGTGACTATTTTTAAATGATGAATTATAAAAATCATTAGTAAAAACAGCCACTTTTTAGTTTTTTTAACGATTAGGCTAATTTAGGTCAATTAAATATAGTATAGCCAAAATACGTTACACTAAACGATTACGAGATTCACCGTTAGTAAAGGCTGCTATGTTTAAGCTCACCTCATTAATTAAGCGTACGATTGACTCTGTGCTTGCCCAGGCTATGTGAGGGGTAAGCAGCAAGTTTTCGCCGGTGTAATTTGCTAGTGGGTTGGTGAGCTCTGCTGGCTCTTTTGTTAGTACATCAACGCCTGCTCCAGCAATTAAATTTTGCTCAAGCGCTGTTACTAGGTCGGCTTCGTTTATAATGCCACCGCGGGCGGTATTAATAATAATACTGCTGGGTTTCATCATTTTTAGCTCATCTAACGAAATTAAATCGCGTGTCTCATCAGTTAGCGGGCAGTGCACGCTAATTATATCAGCGGTTTTTAATACTTCTTCGAAAGGTGTGCGGTCTTTCCTACAAGGCGCACCTTTACGCTCTGCCACCACTACATTTGCGCCAAATGCTTGTGCTACTGTGGCTACACCTTTACCCAGCGTGCCGCCACCTATAATGGCAAATGTTTTACCTTGTAAATCATTAAAGCTGTAGTCTAATCTGCAAAACATTTCGCTTTTTTGCCATGCACCTTGCTGACAATCGCGTTGATAGCGATGCGTATTACCTAATAAATTAGTTACCAACGAAAACGTGTGCTGTACAACCGAAGGGGTTGAGTAGCCTGCTACGTTGGTAACGGCAATACCAAATTCTTCAGCGGCGTTTAAATCAACATTATTAGTGCCTGTTGCACTTACGCATATAAGCTTAAGTGTTTTAAGTTGGCTTATCGTATCGCGATTTAGCACAACCTTGTTGGTAATAAGGACGTCCGCGCCTTGGCTGTGAGCAACAACTTGCTCAGGTGAGGTAAGTTCGTAAGTCGTTAGCTCACCTAGTTCTTCAATGCAAGTTAACGAGGTTTTAGCTAAAGTAGCGTTATCGAGAATGGTGATTTTCATTGTGTGTCCTATCTAAATGCGTACCGTAAAATGACAAGAGTGTTTAAGGTACTACGAATACACACTTATGTTAATGCTATTACTACCAAATGCTTAGTACAAAAAGTCAGGCTATTGATAAAAGTCTAAATTGGCTGGTCTGCCCACTCAAATATAAATAACATGATATTTTAGCGGGCTATATCGCTGGGGCCTGTTTTTATTTTGAGGTTGAACTTACTTACCCATGAAAGGTCAGCAAGCCTTATTAAAGTTGATAAGACTAAAAAACAATGCACCAACTTCTTTTTGCGTGGTCATAAACTGAAATGGCTCGCAAATAAGCATAACCAATTGGCTATTTCTTATTTAAGAGTGGCTGAGTTATAATCAAAATTATATATAAACGGTACGTTTTGCGTGCCGTTTTTTAACATTGTAGATGCAGTAATGAGTGAATTAGAAGATAAGTACGCAGACATAAGACCTTACAACGACGACGAAGTTGCGGCCTCGCTAGCGCGTTTAATTAACGATAATGCGTTTATTGATGTAATAGCAAAGTACAACTTGCCGCGCTTTATATCGGCTATACCTTTTATTGCTCGCGCACTGGTGAGAAGCCAGTTACGAAAAAAATGGGGTAAATTTACGAGCGTTGAAGATGTGCAAAACGAAGTTGCAGAGTATTTAGATAAACTTATAAAACGCACTACCTCAAAAGTCACCTTTTCGGGTTTAGATAAATTAGACCCACAGCAGGCGTATTTATTTATATCAAACCATCGCGACATAGTGCTGGATCCTGCACTAGTGAACTGGGGGTTGTATCAGCACAATATGAAGACGGTGCGCATAGCAATTGGCGATAATTTATTGCAAATACCCTATATCACCGAGCTGATGCGTTTAAATAAAAGCTTTATCGTTAAGCGCTCAGCCAAAGCACCTAAAGAGATGCTTAAGGCGCTTACGCAGTTATCATCATATATTTATGACTCGTTAGCGGCAGGAAACTCTATTTGGATTGCCCAAAAAGAAGGCCGTGCAAAAGATGGATTTGATCAAACAGATCCTGCGCTTCTAAAAATGCTGCAACTGAATGGCCGTAAACAAAAGAAAGAGTTTGGTGAGTACATTAAAGAGTTAAAAATTGTTCCGGTGTCTATTTCTTACCAGTATGAGCCTTGTGCAATTTCTAAAGCAAAAGAGCTTTACCATAAACAGCAACATGGTGAATACGTAAAATCAGCTGGCGAAGACATTGCAAGTATTGTTGAAGGGTTTAGCTCTGCCAAAGGGCATGTACACTTAGCTTTTGGAGAGCCAGTGCAAAGCGGCTGCGATGATGCCGATGAGCTAGCGCAAACAATTGATAAGCACATTGTTGAGTCTTTTTACTTACACCCAGGTAATTACATTGCCGGTGGTTGCAAGCAAGCAGTAATTAATGAGCCGGATACCGCCACCTTTGAGCAGCGTTTAGCCTTGGTGCCTGAAGAGCTAAAGCCACTTGTTTTAGCCATGTATGCAAAGCCATTTCAACGTAAAGCTGAAATCACAAACAAAGCATGTAAGGAAAGCCATTAGGCAGCTTCGTTGGCGTAAAAAAAGCAGCGTAAACGCTGCTTTTTTTTTGTACATAAATAACGCTATACTCGTACAAAGTAATTAATCTACTTAGGGGGCACAATGCAACAAATTGAAATATTTGATATTCCAAGCCCCTGTAAAAGTATTTGCCAAGTAAATAACCGAGGCTATTGTAAAGGTTGCTACCGAAGCCGGGATGAGCGCTTTAATTGGAACACATTAACCAACGCGCAAAAAAAGAAAGTACTTAGCTTATGCCAGCAGCGCTACAAACGGTATTTGCAAAAGCGCCAAGCAGCCCAATCTCAAACTACTTTGGACAAACAACAAGGCTTTGAATTTTAAACCTAGTGTGACTTATTAATATTTTAAATTATACTTTGCACGCAACGCGCGAGTAGTACCGTTATTGTGCAATTTATTTAAAGCATTCAATAATTTACTTACCAAAGCCGCGTGCTTTTTATGTACATAATGATAGAGCGAAAACGTACTTAGCAGCTGGGTTTGCATGCACGTCTCAGGCAGGGCAAAGTTATCGGCTTTAAGTACAAAATCGAGCATAATTACCCCCTCAACTTTATGTTGGGCTAGTAGGTTAAGTTGGGTTGTAATATTTTTTACTTCAATAATATTGCCGTTAAATTTTTGCTCTTTCAAATAATGGTGTTGAACCGGATAACCCGACAAAACCGCAATACTATCGAGCTTATCGAGAGTATTGGGTTGGCAGTTTTTAAATAGCAAAAGCTTATAGTCAAACAGCGGGTAGTTAATTCTAATTAGGTTTTGATTATCTGCTTCTATGCTTATGTCACGCCCAAGTTGGCCGTCTAACACCCCATTATTGGCTGCTAATAATGCATTTTGGCGATTAAAATCAATTATGTGTACTTCGTAGTTAAGTTCTTTATAGGCTAATGTGAGTAAAGCGAGCGCATAGCTTGCTTGAGCTGAGTCGGCGGGGCGGTTAAATATAACGCTATTGTGATTGGCGAGTGTGATTTTACTAAAAAATAAAACGACTAATAAAAACAAAGCATTGGGTTGTATCTGCAAGATTACTTCCGTTTAAAATGGGGATAGGGACAAATGATCGCAGCAAATAATAACAAAATAGTCTGCTTTTTGCCCATGTTTGTTGCTTTTTAAACAGTAAATAGTATCAAATATACGTATAATAAATGCGGATAATTAACCGTACTTAGGAGTGGTTGTGAGTTTTAATTTATGTGCTTTACCTCGAGAGCAAAAATACCAGATTCAATTAGATTACGAGGCATCATTTTGGGCTTATCAAATTAAACGTAATAAAAAAACACGTGAACAAGTTTACAACACCATTCATAGCCGCCCGGTGGCTGAGCAAGCATTTTTAAAGCAACAGTTTGAGCAGTATTTGGCGTTAATGCTAAGCTAGTATGTACACAGTACAAATATTAGACGCACTTAAAACTCCATTAGTTAATAAGTTTTATGCACAGTATAGCGTAAGAGGGCGTGCCAATAAGCAAGATCAGGTTTGGGTTGTTTACAAAGGAATGCACATAGTTGCGGCGTGTCGGATTCAAAATAAACACGACTTCTTATTTTTATCGACCGTATTTGTTGCCCCTCAGCATCGTAGTAAAGGGCTGGCAACACAACTTGTAAGTGCTGCAGTAAAACACCAGCCCCTACCACTTTACACCTTTGCTTATAAAAGTATTACAGCTTTATATATGGGCCTTGGTTTTAACCAGGTATTAACATATACTCCTGGTTTAAAAGCACTTTTTGATATTTATGCTCATCGAAATATAGTTGCTCTCGAATACCTATAACAAAAACAACGGACCAAGCCATGAGTAAAGGCGTTAACGGGATCATTAGTTGCTTTATAGCTTTAATTGCTATATTTAGTTGCCAAGTGGGCGCACAAGTAAAGCGTTTATCTCCCAGCGAGGGCCTTTCGCAAAGCTATGTGAATACTATGCTGCTTGATAATAACGGTTATTTATGGCTCTCTACGGAAGGGGGGTTAAATCGTTACGATGGCTACCAAGTTGTTTCAATTAACGGCCCTAATGGCGAGCTTGAAGAAGCTATTATTGATTGTGTTTATCAAGACCCCGCGGGCAATATTTGGATAGCTTCTTTACTCGCTGGTTTATTCAAATATGACCCCACTACTGATACCTACCAGCAGTTTATTTCCCAGCCTACCAGCGAAAAACAAATTTTAAGCCAATCGGTATTTAGTATGGTCGCTGTTGATGACAAGACTTTGTGGATTGGGCGTGGACGCGATTTTGCTAAATTAGATATCGAAACAGGTAAAATAACGAGCTTATTTGAGTTGCCTAAAGAATACGAAAACACCTTAGTAAGAGAGCTTTTTCATCATAATGGGTATATTTTTATAGGTACTAGCCATGGCGCGTTTGTATTTGATATTGCTTCTGAGCAAATTAGAGCGTTGCAGCATTTAAAAAGCAAAGCTGAACATATTTACCAAAACAACGTAAAGTCGTTTTCTGTAATAGAAAACAACCAGTTGCTAGTTGGTACCGTCAAGGGGTTATATCAAGTTGATATTAGCGATTTGCCGGGCATGTTTGAACGTCCCGACTTAGCATTTAAAAACAAAGCCATTATTGCCGATTTAAATGTATGGCGCATTATTAACGAAGGCGAAGAGCTAGATCTAGCGACCAATAAAGGGCTTTTTAGATTTAATTTAAATACGAAAGAGTTAGTAAAAAACACCCGTATAACGCAAAGTAAATACAGCCTATCTGATACCAGTATGATAGACATGGTTAAAGATAAATCGGGTGGCTATTGGCTAGCTACAAAAACCGATGGTGCATTTTATCTGTCTAATAATACCTACCACTTTAGCAATATAGATGGTAGCCAACTGGGGGGGGATGGCCTTTCTCATCCTTCGGTTTGGGGCATTACGGAGTACGATAACAGTCTGTGGCTTGCAACACACAATGGCTTAACTGAAATTGACTTGAGTACTCACACCAGCAAGGTTTACTTAAAAGACTATAAAGTCGACTTATTGACTACTGAATTTAGCATTTATGAAGCTATTCCCTACAAAGATAAGTTATGGTTACATACAAACAGAGGGTTATTTGAATTTGACCCTGTAACCCATCAAATTAACGAGCCAACCTTAAGTAATCCTAGCAATAGAGACTTAATACAGGGTTGGGTGCATGGTGTCACTTTAATGCCAAACGGTGATTTATACTATGTGCACTCAGATCATGGCATGTTTAGATACAATATCGACACCCAGAAAGTCACCCGATTAGAAGGGGCTTTTAGCAAAATAGAACCGTTTTTGGCGCATGGTTTTTCGCCAGCGCTGGCAACCAAGCCCGATATGCCACTGTTTTTTAATGCGGGTATTTTGTACCAAGTAAATCCAACCACATTAACGTTAAACACCATTTATAAAGTGCCAAAACAACACGACAATGTGGCTATTAATGTGCTTTCTTACGTGGTAGATAACAATGGTATTTTATGGATTTCGCTTTCTAACTTTGGCTTGATAGGACTTGATGCTAAAAGCTATGAGTTAGTGCACACCGTTGATTTAGAAAAAAACAAGCTAGGTACCTTACTTTACGACATGGTACTGGATGATGATGGTATGATTTGGATGAGTAGTCATAAAGGTATATGGCGACTAAACCCAGAAACACTTCATTTTCAGCAGTTTTCTACATCAGAAGGACTGCTTTCAGCTGAGTTTAACAGCAGTGCTATGGCGCACCTAAAAGATGGCCGAATTGCCTATGGTAGCTTAAAGGGCATTACGTATTTTCATCCAATGGAAAATCAAAATTACCATTCATTAATTGACCACGTAAATATCACTCGGGTTGATTTAATGTCGCGTGATTTATCTATCGATTTAAAACAGCCACTCAATGAAATAGTACTCAATCATGATGATATCGGTTTAGAAGTGGCGTTTTCAGCAATGGCGTTTAGCTATCAAGAGCGCATAATTTATGAGTATCAGCTTGATGATGGGCAAAAAACGTACACGCGTAATAATAATCGGGTGTTATTTCCAAAATTAAACCCAGGTAATTACCAATTAAAGGTATGGGCTAAAGACCCGCTTACAGGCGAGTATACTCCGCCTGCAGTATTAAAAATTCGTGTTAAGTATCCACTGTGGCGAGCACCGTATTTTATAGTGCTTTATGCTATTTTGTTTATAGCATTTATTGCTTTTTGGGTAATGCGCCGCAACAAAGTTCAGCGCATCTTATTAGCGGCAAATAAAGAAAGTAAAGAAAGTGAAGCGCGCTTAAAATTAGCCTTAGAGGGAAGTGAATCAGGTATGTGGGATTGGCAGTCAACATCCAGTAGTATTTACCAACCTCGCTTATGTAATGAACTTGGGTATGATCAAGAAAGTGTAAGCCTAGATGATTACCTCGCTAAAATTCACCCGCAAGATAAAGCGCTTTTTAGATTAGAATGGTTAGAGTTTCTATCAACCGACAAAGGCTACTTTAATTGCACCTATCGCTTACGCCACGCTAAAGGCTATTGGCGTTGGTATAAAGATTTTGGCAAAGTGGTGGAGTGGAGCGGTCAGGCTCCTAAAAAAGTAGCGGGTACTTACACCAATATGACCCGCGAGATGGTGTTTGAAGAGCATGCGCGTTTGTTTACCGCAGCGTTTGAGCAAACACGTGATTGGGTGTTTATTCTTGATAAAAACTTTACGGTTCGCGCCTCAAACAAATCATTGCAAACGGCCTTTAACTTTCCGAGTGAGCCACGCTCTAGCCGTGCCCTTAATTTAGGTATATCGCGAAGCAACCGCTTTGACTACCTGCGGATAATGCAAAAACTTAATGTAGGTGAGCACTTTTCGTGTGAAGACTTAGTTACCCTCGCCAGTGGCGAGCAGCGCCATGTATTAGTAAAAATCAGTGCAGTGGCCGACACAGAACATCGCTTAAGCAGTTACGTTATTATTTTAACCGATATTCATGCACAAAAATTGGCCGAAAATGAGCTACATATTTTAGCTAATTACGATTCCTTAACCGGTTTACCTAATCGCATGCTGTTTAACGACAGGGTTGAGCATGCTATTGAGCAAGCACAAAATCATCAATGCAAAGTCGCTATGCTGCATGTAAATATTAAGCGGTTTAAATACTTTAATGATTCATTTGGACGTGAAGCGGCGGATGAGCTAATAAAGCAAGTGGCTAAGCGCATTAAACGCGCATTACGCCCATCAGCCAGTGTGGCCCGCTTTGGCGGCGATGAATTTGTTGTGCTGGTGGAAGATGTGCAACAAATTGAAGAAGTGCTACTTATTTGCTCTAAATTGATAGACTCTGTCAGCCAAAATATGGAATTTAATGGCCAGGTGGTAAACGTTAATTTAAGCATAGGTGTTGCAATAGCACCTGATGACGCTCTCGATCACGCAGCGCTTTTAAAAGCTGCGAGTATCGCGCTGTATCATGCAAAAGAGTCCCTCGAAAGTAGTTATAAGTTTTACAAGCAGGAGATGAACCAACATGTACAAAAAGCACTGCATTTAGAGTCGTTGCTCACTAAAGCATACCAAGAAGAACAGTTTTGTAATTATTATCAGCCCATAGTGAATGCGCGCACTCAGCAAACCGAAGGCTTTGAAGTGTTATTACGCTGGCCTGAAAACACGCTAGTGCCAACGCAAGAATTTTCTTTAGCGGCTGAGAGCATTGGCTTAATAACAAAAATAATGCTGCAGACCTTTACCCGTGCGTTACAAGCGCTTAAACAATGGCGAGAAATATCGCCACAATTGTACTTGTCGATTAACCTCTCTGCGCTTGATTTTGAATACGAAGAGCTGGTAACTGAAATCCATAAGGCACTTACAAAGGCTGATGTACCTTCAGACGCGATAGTGTTTGAAATCACTGAGTCTATTTTAATGCGCGACTCAAAACGAGCACTACATAGTATGGAAATGCTGAAAAAACTTGGCTGTAAACTCTACATGGATGACTTTGGTACAGGCTATGCCTCACTCACGTATTTAAAACGTTTTCCTATTGATGTATTGAAAATAGATAGAAGCTTTGTGCAAGATATTGGTGTGGACTCTGATGATGAAGCGATTATTCAATCAACGCTCACCTTAGCGCATAGCCTAGGTAAAGAGTGTGTGGCTGAAGGCATTGAAAACACACAACAACTACAGTTTTTAAATCAGTTAGGCTGTAGGCATTTTCAGGGCTATTTATTTAGTAAGCCAGTACCAAAAGAAGCTGTTCCCGCACTGATCAAACAAGATTGGAGTAACATATTTAATTAGGGCGTGTTGAACTTTGGTGGTTAAATTTTCAGCGGTTGTTTGGTTTTTAGGCAAGCCAGAGCCTATGAAGTGTGGTTACTCCCCATAAATAGGCGATAACGCAGCATAAATGCCAAACATGCGCTGCCCTTCGGGTTCTGCCTAGGGGCGATAAACTCTTTGTTGCCTACAT
>NZ_LKDV01000033.1:0-44927 GCF_001401875.1 Pseudoalteromonas sp. P1-13-1a
GTAAACGACTCGAGTAAATAGAGCCTGCTTTTTTCATATAAAAGGTGGAGTATGACCGTCAAGAAAAAAATAAACAAGACACCCATCCTAAATTTTGCAGTTTACGCATAGGTTCGTCTGTTAAATTAAAGTGGGTGTCAAGTTTGGTTTTATTCTCAAGTTTGGTTTTCGTTACGGAGTTAGGTTGCATCGATTATGAATGATGAGTCAAGTAAGAGAAAGTCTTGTGAGCTTGCGAAGGCGTTGTTAACTAGCAATGAAGACTATTTGGATACTGTCTTAGCTTTGTCATTTCTAGGAAATAATATTCATGGTCAATGTTGGGAAACAGAGTTTCATATCTTTGGGTTAATTACATCAGAAACTGATCATTTGCCACTTAAAAAAGTCAGGCAACATTGTAGCGATGAGTTATTATCTAAATCTGACAGTGAAATACAAGAAACTATTAATTATTATTCAACGCAAGTACACGCTGCATGCACTGAAATATTGGAAAAATATGGCAATGTATAACAAACAAGTCATCCCAAAACAAAACAATCAGCATGACACCGATCCAAACTACCAACACAATAAACGCGCTTCTTAAAACTCATAAATTAACTGTCGGATGGCATGGCTCCGCCACTTATCCGACCTACGTCAATGTTGTATATATCCTAAAATTACGCTTTATTTAGCTAATGCGTAACAAATAATACAGTGGATATGTAATGCAATATCGTCGTAATTATGTAAAAGGTGGGACGTACTTTTTTACCGTTAATTTGTTCGATAGGAATAAATCGTTGTTGGTTGAGAATATCGATTTATTAAGAGAGTCTATCCGTGTTGTTAAACTCCAAAGACCATTTTATATAGATGCATGGGTTGTGCTACCCGAACACCTTCATGCGGTTTTAACCTTACCAGATGGTGATGTGGATTATTCAAGTCGCTGGCGAGAAATTAAAAAGCGATTTTCAAAATCTCTCCCAAAAACAGAGTTTTTAACTCAAACACGAAAACGTAAAAATGAGCGCGGAATTTGGCAACGCCGATTTTGGGAGCACACGATTAAAAATAATGATGATTATTGGCATCATGTTAACTATGTTCACTTTAATCCCTTAAAGCACGGTTTAGTTAGTCGAGTAGTTGATTGGCCTTATTCAAGTTTTCACAGAGCCGTGAAACAAGGTGTTTATACAAATAATTGGTGCGGCGAAATAATATAAATTATTTGTAGGTCGGATAAGCGAAGCGCCATCCGACGAAGCCATAGCTACATAATACATTTTAGCCTTGTATAAAACTCTATTGTTGAATGAAATAAACTCGGCTTTATGGCGTGTCGGATGGCATGGCTTCGCCACTTATCCGACCTACGAGTTAGCCTTTTTCACAAACTTCGCTGTTACCATCATTTCGCCAATACCATCTACTTTACAATCTAGCTCGTGATCTTTTTTATTAAGCACACGTCTAACGACCGCTTTGGTACCAATTTTAATCACTTGTGAGCTGCCTTTTATTTTTAAATCTTTGGCTACGGTTACTTTATCGCCATCATTAAGTAGAGTGCCGTTGGCATCTTTAACTAAAATTGCGTCTTCATCGCTTGTCGTATTTGGGTTCCATTCATAGGCACATTCAGGGCAAATAAGTAGTTGCTGGTCTTCGTAAACATATTCAGATTGGCACTGTGGGCAGGCTGGGTGTGACATTTATAACGCTCATAAAATAGTAATTTTGCGTATTTTAATCTGCATTAATAGGAAAATATAGTTAATCAATACTTTTTATCTTTACGCTAAAAATATCTCGTTTGTGTGGTTTTTAAAAAGGGCATATAAAGCAGATGTCGCTTAAGCAATTTAAGCGCTAACACTTACAGTAGGTATTTGTTAAAGCACCCATCGTATTAAGTGATACGCGCAATGCCCACTTAGTACGCTGGGTGTTTCTATTTATAGTGCTGAGTATTTTATTAGGCATGCTTTAATAACGATAAATTGAGCCCGCGTAGCTTAAAGCGCTGGTTAAGTGCTAAGCACGGTATTTTGCTAATTGCAGAAAATGGCGAGCAAGTATGCGGCTATGGGCTTGTGTGGTGCCATAAAGGCACACGTTTAGCGCGTTTATATTCGCTAGCTGTAAAACCCACAATGCAAGGTAAAGGCATTGCCAAAATGCTATTAGCTGCGCTTGAAAAGCAAACCAGCGAGCGTGGGCGAATTTACCTTCGTTTAGAAGTGGCCGTAAATAACAAAAGTGCTATTGGGCTTTATAAAAGTTTGGGTTACAGAGTATTGGGCTTTATAAAAGTTTGGGTTACAGAGTATTTGGCCAATACAGCGATTATTACGATGATCATAGTGATGCATTGCGAATGCAAAAAAATATTCGCCAAACGAATGAGCTAAAAGTAGCGCGATTAACGCCATGGTATCAGCAAACGACCGAGTTTACCTGTGGGCCTGCGGCGTTATTAATGGCAATGTGGGCACTTAAGCCAGCAACGGAGCTTAGCCAATCACACGAGCTGGCACTGTGGCGCGAAGGCACCACCATTTTTATGACCTCGGGGCATGGTGGTTGCCACCCGTTTGGTCTAGCACTTGCCGCTAACAAACGCGGCTTTAAAAGCGAGGTAATGGTTAATACCACAGAGCCTTTGTTTTTAGATGGCGTACGCAATGAGAACAAAAAAGTGGTACTTACAACAGTACACCAACAATTTGTTGATGGTATTGCACAGGCTAATATACCGCTTAGCTATAAAGTGTTGAACTTGAGCATATTGAACAGTGGTTAAGCCAAGGCTTTAGCGTACTCTTATTGATTAGCACATACAGTTTTGATGGTAAAAAATCACCGCATTGGGTGTGCGTTACCCACCTTGATGAGCACTGCGTGTATGTACACGATCCATTTTGCGAGCCAGGAAGCGACAAACAACTTGCTATAGATTGCCAGTACGTACCTATAGCGCGCAGTGATTTTAGTAAAATGTCAGCATTTGGTGGCCAACGGCTAAGAACCGCAGTGGCCATTGCTAATGATTAATAGGTTTAATGTAAAGAGTGAATTTTTTAGATTTAATTGATGTAGCCCCTTATTCGTGGGCAGCTATTGGTACTGCCGCTTTTTGCGGTGCCATCATAGGGTTAGAGCGCCAGTTGCGCGGTAAACCTGTGGGTATTCGTACCTCGGCTTTAATAACCCTAGGCACGTATTTGTTTTTATCGACTGCGTTTAACTTACAAGGCGATGTAATTGACCATTCGCGCGTTGTGGGGCAAATAATTACAGGCATTGGCTTTTTAGGCGCTGGCGTTATGCTTGCAAAAGACGGCGCCGTAGTAGGGGTTACCTCAGCTGCAACAATATGGGTGCTTGCCTCAATTGGCGTAATGATAGCCACAGACAATTTGGCTGCTGCTATTAAACTTTCGGTGCTGGTGGTCGGTATTTTATACGGCGTAGATGTACTAGAGGTAAAATTTAAAAGCTTAAGTAAAGGCGTGCACACTAAAGTAAAAAATTATCAAAAACGTTACTACCGAAAAGAGTTTAACGACACAGAACGCCACTAATTAAGTGGCGCTTTTTTCAGTGTTATTGAAATAGGTAGATATTTAAGCTTGTTTGAAAGCTCAAATATGAACCCTATCAGTGTAATGACACACTGTTATCTCTCTACATCTCGTGCTTATATGCTCTATTACTTATCAAAAATATTAAGATTTAAATTCTGTAAAATAGCTGTGTATATAAAAGGCTGTGTCCCTACTTGCTTTTCAAACTCAAGACGTACATCTTCAGCGAGATTCATATAGTTGACTTTGTACTGTAAGAACTTTTTTGGTTCATATAAAAGTTGTCCACTACTATTTCCGTATTTAGAAGCTTCTAAACCGAGTTCAGCACGAGTGAAGTCAAGTTGACCAATTGCAAAAATAAGATTACCGCGTTCCTCATTGTCACACATATCCCTATTACGCATCCTCAAATAAAACAACGATTTAAGGAATTCTTCTTTCGTGACACCGAGCGTTATGAATCTACTTAGATCTAGCTCTAATTCAGAAGACTCTGCAATATCTTTGCACTTAGATACAGAATCAGCTAAAAGAGTTATTTTATTTAATACATCCTTGTTTAGCATTTCCAAAATCGGACTATCTGACCCTAAACACTGATTAGAATATACAGACATTAAAATTGGTAAAAAAAATACTAATTTATTATTTACAGCCACTAGAAACTCCCAACCAAAACTTTAATAGTTTAGGATTATTGTGCATATGGTAATGGATAACCATATCATCGGCATGGCTTTGTATCATTCTGTTTGTTATTACAGGGAGAGATTTCATTGCTTTTGCATAAAGAGACCAATCAGTTTGTGTAATATTGAAACCTGCTTGAGGTGGTTTGCTTTTTGTGAATATACTCGAAAAAACCCCTAGAGTAATAAATGCGGCTAGAATATCATTAATTTCTTTTTTATTATTTATTATCTCTATAGTTTTTTTACTCACAGCGTCAAACTGTAACCCATTTAGTGGTTCACATGTTTTCATTAAATATATCCTTATTATTTAGTTTGATGAAATTAGCACAGATAAATATATTTAGTCAAACAATACAATAATCCTCTGTAACTAGGCCTTAATTGCTAAGTAGAACCAGAAAAAATTTGGCTTTACTCTTTTACCTGCACTAATGACTTTAAGTATCACGATTTAGCTTTAAATACTGACTCAGCTATAGAGTTACCATAAAAACTGGTAGGCTAAGTAATCTTCTAAGCTATTTTTGTCTAATCTGAATATACAGCTAATATCTCTAATCATATTATTTAATCTAACTGCTTCTGTACCTATTTGTTCTTCAGTTATTTTAATAGTTTAAAAATCTTCCAACGCATTTGATGCTTTTAAAAAGTTATCATATAAGATAGCAGAAACATAAAGTTTAGATTCAGATATTATACGTCGCACATCTTTATACTTTGATATTTTAAAGTTATAAAATTCTCTCCCATAAGAATAATATAAATCATTAATGGTAATGGCTAATTTATTTTTATCCTTAAGGAAAATATTATTTTTACTTGCCTTGATATCTTTATAAGAAAAATAGGCAGAAGTGGCTACCGCACAAGTAGAAAAAATGTGAGTAAGTTAGTTATATTTATATGAGTACTTATTTTTAGCTGGTTCTATTATGTTGATTTTACATTTTTTGAATATTAGCCAAATAATTTTTTTCTCACTACTTTTCTATACTCGCTTGGCGTTTGGCTTAGGACTTTTTTAAATACGCGTGTTAAATGCCCTTGGTCGTTATAGCCAACCTCAAGCGCCACTTCCTGAATCGTTAAATTAGACGATGCTAATAACTCTTTAGCGCCTTCTACCCGTAATTGTTGCCAATATTCTATCGGACTTTGGTTAGTGGCAAGTTTAAAGCGCCGTGTAAAGGTACGGTAGCTTAAACTAAATTGGGCGGCTACTTCTTGTAAGCTTAACTCGCTGGCTAAATTGGTTTTAAGCCAAAACTGAATTTGCGCGATAAGTTCATCTGGATGGCGGTCAACTGCGCCTTCAAGGTAGCGCTGATCTTCGTAGGGTTTTCGTACTTCATGCGAGAAGTTACGCTCTACGTGTTGCGCAGCTGCTTTGCCATAATATTGGCTAATAATATGAACGATTACATCCGCAAGCGCATTTAAACTTGCCACCGTATACATGCGCTCAGATTGGGTGATAAAAAAGTCGGGCTTTAAATCTACCAATGGGTAGTCGTGGCTAAATTGTTTTGCATAATGCCAGTGGGTTGTAGCAGGGTGACCATTAAGTAAGCCTGCTTCTGCAACTAGGCAATTACCTGTACCTACGCCAATTATGTGGCTGCCTGTTTCAAAGCTTTCTTGTAGCCATTCAACCACTTCTTTATTAGTACGAACGACAGGGCGAGGATTTCGCCATATGCCGGGTACTATAATTAAATCGTTGTAGGGCGCGTTGTGTGTAGTGCAGTCGGGCACTATGGCAAGGCCTGTACGGTTTTGTATTGGCTCATTATTTTTAGCAATTAAATTTATACTAAGCGGTCTAAAATCAGCCTGGTTTAAGTGGCCTTTAGCATAGGCTTCACCGGCTCTAAGCATTTCTATAGGCAGTGTTAAGCTGGTAATGAGTAAGTGCGGGTACACAGCTATCGCTATATTTAATGCTGGATTGACAGTTTTGTTTTGCATGCAAATGCTCCGACCAGTAGTTTTTGGCCTTTAATGCTGAACATTTGGCTATTAAAGCACAAAGGACGGGGGGTAATCCATTTAAACTGTTTGCTTCTCAAATAACACGCTTTAAAGGTTAATTATGACAGCATTACCTGTAATTGTAGGCATGGGCGGTATTAACGCTGCAGGCCGAACTTCTTTTCATCAAGGTTACCGCCGTATCGTGTTAGATGCATTAAACGCACAAGCCCGTAGTGAAACATTTTTAGGCCTTGCCACATTAATGAACTTAGTACGCGTTGTTGATGGTCAATTACAAGACACAAACGGTAATAATGTTGAGCAAAGCGACATAGAAGCACGCTTTGGTGAGCAAATTATAGCTGGCACGCTTATTCGTAAAATTGAAAAAGAGCATTTTGACGCAGATGCCACCCCTTGGCAGCAAAAAATGACGTTAAAATCGTCTGAAGAAAACGCAATAGTATTTGAAACTCGCGCGCGCGACTTACCAACCCCAGTGCCTGCAAGCTGGGAAGTACAAGCGCTTGAAGGCAAAAAAGTAAAAGTAACAATAGCCGCAGATTTAGACGTAAAGCTTGATTCTACACGTGATAATCCAATTAAATCGGCAGGTCAGTTTCCTACTGGGTTTGATCCATCAATTATGTATAACAGCCGTTACCAGCCGCGTGGTTTGCAAGCGACTATATTTGCAGCAAATGATGCCATTAAATCAACGGGCCTTGACTGGCAACGCATAATGAATAGCGTAGAGCCAGATAAAATTGGTACCTATTCAGCCTCTGTTATTGGTCAAATGGACGATAAAGGATTAGGTGGTTTAGTTAAAGCGCGCCAGCAGGGCGATCGTGTTAGTACTAAGCAATTAGCACTTGGTTTAAATACGATGTCGACCGATTTTATAAACGCGTACGTTACAGGTAATGTAGGGACTACGTTTTCTACCTCGGGCGCATGTGCGACATTTTTATATAACTTACGCGCTGCAGTAAACGATATTCAAGCAGGACGCACCCGTGTTGCGGTGGTAGCAAGTGTTGAATGCGCTATTACGCCAGAAGTGGTCGAAGGTTTTGGCAATATGAGCGCCCTTGCCAATGTTGAAGGCCTGCGCCGTTTAGATAATTTAAGCAGTGAACAAGAGCCCGATTACCGTAAAAGTAGCCGCCCATTTGGTGAAAACTGCGGCTTTACATTAGGTGAAGGTGCACAAGTGGCTATTTTAATGGAGGATGCGTTAGCACTTGAACTAGGCGCAGACATTATGGGCTCTGTACCTGATGTATTTGTAAATGCTGATGGCATTAAAAAATCAATCACCTCTCCTGGCCCTGGTAATTACATTACCATGGCTAAATCTGTAGCGCTTGCAAAAAGCATATTAGGTAAAGAGGCGCTGCAAAAGCGCAGCTTTATTTTAGCGCATGGATCAAGCACACCGCAAAATAGAGTCACAGAGTCACTTATTTAC
This sequence comes from Pseudoalteromonas sp. P1-13-1a, assembly GCF_001401875.1. Classification (NCBI taxonomy): domain Bacteria; kingdom Pseudomonadati; phylum Pseudomonadota; class Gammaproteobacteria; order Alteromonadales; family Pseudoalteromonadaceae; genus Pseudoalteromonas; species Pseudoalteromonas sp. P1-13-1a. The sequence continues at coordinate 7,734 of NZ_LKDV01000033.1, forward strand.
CATAAAGTAGCGCAAACCTTTGCCATTGATAGCTGGAAAGTAACGGCGCCTAAAGCCTATGTAGGGCATACAATTGCCCCTGCCAGTGGCGATCAGCTTGCGATTGCGCTGGGTGTATTTAGCCATAATATTATGCCGGGTATTACGACTATAGATAAAGTTGCTGACGATGTTTATGCAGATCATTTAGATATACGTAACAGCCACTACGACTGTGGCGATATGGACATAGCCTTTATAAACTCAAAAGGTTTTGGCGGAAATAATGCCACAGCCACTGTACTGAGCGCTAAAGTAACACTGCAAATGCTTGCTAAACGCCATGGTGAAAAAGTGATGAGTGATTACGCTGATAAAAACACTAACGTTATTGCCGCGCAAAATACCTATAAAGCGCAAGCTGACCTTGGTAAGTACGAATTAGTCTATCGTTTTGGTGATGGCGCCATTGACGATAACGACATTGTAATTGGCGAAGCAGGAATAGAGCTTCCTGGCTTTGATAAAGCTATTTCGTTTAATACAACCCACTCCTATCAAGATATGTCCTAAGCACACATACTTGAATCCAAAGGCGCTATGAAAGGCGCCTTTTTTTATGCTTGAGTTTTATAATACCCACTCGCCATACTCAATCATTTTTCGTGCCTAAACGACCCATTATCGGCGTTAAAATATTATTTAGAACAACTAAATAAGATTATTTTGCTGGTTAGCAACACATTTTTCCAATCTCACAATAGAGAAATTAATTAAACGGATTGGTATAAAATTGATTAAAAAATGACGTGTTTTTATGGATTTATTTGGATTTATGGAGTACCTTTGTTTTTATATTAGAAACATAATCTAGGATGGATAACTCGATGAAAAAACGTTTACTCGCACTTTCTTTAGTTTCAACCTTTACTCTACCACCAGTATCAGCGGATGACTTTGTACCTGCACAGGTAATAAATAAAAATTACGATCAACTTACTAATACCTCATCACGCGCATCAAGGTTAGAAGGCATTAACTTAAGCAGCTACGTGGTTGATGAAAACGGGCAGGTAAGTGATATTGAAATTGTGGCCACGGCAGGACAAAAAAAATATCAAAGAGAAGCCATCGATTACGTTTCTAAACTCAATTATAAAAGCGCGCGCATAAATGGTAATGCTGTACCTACAGCTAAAACAATTAAGGTAAGCTCACAAAATGTGCACGCTAGTTTTTCTAATGATCAAGCATCTCCTGGCTTTTTTGACGATTATAAAAAAGCCAGCCAGCTTATTGATGATAAAAAATACGATGAGGCTAAAACATATATTACAGAACTTGAAAACGAGCATACTAAAAACACCGTTGAAATAGTTTTATTGGCGTGGCTAAAAAGCCAACATAGCTACTTTGTAAAAGACTGGGAAAAATTTGATAAGCATATTTATGAAGCTTTTTTGTTTAGAGATAACTTACCAGATCAAATAAAAAAGCGTGTAATTAAAAATGCACTGCAATGGTTTATATCAAAACAAGATTTTGTGCGCGCTTACGATGCGATTGATGCACTAGATAATATAGATTCAATAACCTTTTCAGAGCAAAATAAAGCACAGTTATTAGCGCAAGTGAACGATATATATAAAAATTCGGGTGAAATAAGTCAGCAAATTTCACTTGAATCTGAGCAGGCTGTTTTACCGCTATTGTCTAAAAGTGAAGTAGAACTCAAATCAGACAAGCCGTTATCTAAAGTACAGCTTAGGTGTGAAAACAAAGTAGTTAATTATGATTTAAGCACTATTGATAAAATTGAAATTTCTAAAAATGATGTGCGATGCGGTTTATTAATTAAAAGTACTATCGCTCAAACTGTGACTCTTAAACAAAGCGGTAAAAGCTTTTTATAGATTATTACTGAGTATGCTTACCAACTAAAACCCCGCAGTATTAAGCGGGGTTTTTTGTTTTTTTAAATGTATTTAGCAATTAAGCTGTGTTTGTTATTCCGTTTCCAAGTAATGTAGTGCTTAGCAAGTAAAGTGGTAAGCCCAATAACAACAGCTATAAAAGTAAGTGTAGCTACGTAGCTCATTCCATATCCTGGCGGTAAACCAACAAGGGTTTCACCGTAGGTCATATCGCTATAATTAAGCCCTAAAATAGGGATAAGCAACCACGCTAGTGCATGCAATAAATACAGATGTACAAGGTATGAAAACATACTGGTTTTGCCAAGTACCTGTAAAAAACCACGTGAAAAATCGGTTTTTAGACGGCTTAAAAATTTAAGTGCGATAAGCCCAAGGCCTACTGTTAGCAACATAAACTGTAACGACAGCGGATATTTGGTTGGGTTTAAAAACGACATAATGGTATCAAGAGTATTACTGTGAATAGTAAATGTTGATGTATCACCATATAAATTAAAACCGCGTAGTATTGTATATAAAGCTAAGCAATTAACGCCCAGTAAAGCTGCATGGTTTATTGCTTTTGCACTGTACTTTTTTGCTTTGTAATAAACGCCAGCGCAATAAGCCATTGCCATTAAGCCTATAATGGGAGCTACAGGGTAGGTTGTTCTTATTTTAAAACCGAAAGGCAGTTCGAGTACATTTTTTTGATGTGCTATAGACCACAGTGTATTTGCCAGCGTATTTGGCTCAAAACTTACCCCGTCAAATAAATTGTGGCCGAACACTAATAGCAAACCTGCTATAAATACAGCATATAAGCCAATTAAACGAAGTAACCCAAGCATAACAAAGCCCCAGCCAATTGCCCAAATAACCTGCGCGTATAGCATCGGGAAAGCGGGGTTGAAACTCCACGACCATGAGACGATAGTAAATTCAAACAAAATAAGTACTAAACCACGAATAATTAAGCTTTGTGAAAATGCTTTAGTGGAAGTGTATTTATGCTCAGTTATGGCTGCCGAAAGCCCCGCTAAAAAAACAAATAAAGGAGCGCAAAAGTGCGAAACAAAACGGGTAAAAAAGGTGAGGGGATCAGTACCAGGAACCGTCATCGGATCGGTGACTGAATAATTTAGGCAGTAATACATGCCGTGGTCTATGACCATAAAAATAATGATAATACCTCGAAGTAAATCAATATGATGTAATCGAGGAGGCGTAGCTGGGATTGACATAACTAAGCTCAAAAGGGAGATAAAATATGTCGGTATTATATGTTATAAAATAACGTCACGCGAGAGTGAGCGTCTGAAATTTAGGAAATGACAATCTGTGGTTTATTAGCACCGCTTAAGCGTAACTCCCCAAATATGTATTACTTGAACTTTTTAACGTATCTGAGAGTTATAAAATTAATGACAGCTAGTACTATGGCGATTTCATAACGGTTATATGCCACAGCTATACCAATTAAACCCATATTCCAAATACTTGCTGCTGTTGCTGTGCCCGACGTAGATTTATTATTTTTTAAAATTGCGCCGCCACCAATAAAACCTATGCCTGTTATTATTCCTTGTAACATTTTAGATTGCGCCTCAGCACCTTCTAGCACCGACATTGCAATAACAGCATAGCCACACGAGGCTACAGCAACTAGAGGAAATGTTCTTAAGCCTGCTCCGTCATTACTTCTCTCTCTGTCATAAGCCATAGGTAGGGCAAGCAAATAGGCTATACCAAGGTGAATTAAATTATCGATGATCTCATTCCACTGTAAATCAATTTCCATAATGGTCTCTAATGGTAAAAGGTGTATATTGATAGCAAACGACAGGCCAATGATTTTATTGTTGATATTCAGTGAATTAAATATTTTATAGGTGGGCGCTTATTATTTAATTGGTAATATTTACATGATTAGTTAACGCTTTTACAAGTAAATCCTACCTATGCGTTTAATTAATTTTGCAAAGTGCGTATTATTTTATTATTAAAGACTAGGGCCTGTTTATCTTTCGAAGTTAAATTTACAGCAGTTTGTTTGGTATTTAGCCAAGGCAGAGCCTGTGTAGTATGGTTACTCCCCGTAAATAGGCGATAACGTCGTATAAATGCCAAACAGGTTCTGTCTAGGGGCCATTTACTCTTTTTTACTCGGTTTTGACTTAGCCCACTAGGTTACAAACCTCGCACCACGATTAAATAAGCCCCTAGATTGAACAAATTTTAATCCTGAAAGGTCAACAGGCCTCAATAGAGTGTATTTTAATTGCATTTACATATAACCAAGCTTGAAATAACTGCATTATTAGTGTGCTTTACTCTTAGTGCTATTGCATTTTTGGCTCCTCAACTACTTACTGATCATTTGCAACCGCTCATCAATAGCGCCTTAAGCTTTTTAGGGGCGCCGTTTTTTTTGTTAGTCAATTTTTTACTACTTGCCGTCATTGTTATTGCCATAAGCCCGCTTGGTAGGCGAAAAGTTGGCGGGGACGCTGCCCGTGTTGAATTTGGCTTATTTGGTTGGCTGTCTATGCTTTTTGCAGCAGGAATGGGATCGGGGCTCATTTTTTGGGGCGTAGCAGAACCTGCACTTCACTCAGTTAATCCTGTACTAAAACAAAGTTTATATGCAAACACTCAAACGAGTGGCTTGGCGCTTACACTTGTAAATTGGGGAGCACATGCATGGGCGCTATATGCGGTGTTTGGCTTAGTTTTAGGAGGGCTTAGTACTAAAAGTGGTGAGGCTGGCGATATAGCCGCGCCCGTTATTAATGTAACCAAAGGGGTTATAAATAGCGGTTGGCAATTTAAGTTGAGCTTTAGTATTAAACTTATAGCCATATTCGCAATATTTTTTGGCGTCGTGGGGACTATTGCAAACTCTACGCTATTACTTCGTAAGGGGTTGGAATTAAAGCTAGGCATTGAGTCAGTATTGCTTTCGGGTTTAATTATAATTAGTTTAATCGTGGTTTTGTATACGGTTTCAGCAAAGCTAGGCCTGAAAAACGGGGTGCAAGCGCTGAGTAAGTTTAATGTGCTCTTAGCTTTTGGCATGATTATATGGTTAATGTTTTATGTGCCATTAAAACCAATTATTGATATAGCGATAGGGGGGACTTGGGATTACATTCAGCTCATTACTACTGGTACTTGGCAATTAGAAAGCGTACTTAAAGATCCTGAATGGGCTAATGGTTGGACATATAATTACTATTTTTGGTGTTTAGCTTGGGGGCCATTCGTGGGTGTGTTTTTAGCTAAAATAAGCCAAGGTAGGCCTGTGTGGCAATACATTATAGGTGTAGTGTTTGTGCCTACCTTAGTAACCATAATATGGTTTAGTGTTTTTTCGGGGTCGGCCATAGCGTGGGATCAAACGCATAATGCAGGTATTTTAGCGGCTATTAAAGCTGATTACACCCAAGGGTTATTTGTATTTTTTGAACAATTAGGGTGGCAAGGAAGTATTTTAATTTGGTCAAGCTTGCTGCTTTTGCTCATTTTTGTAGCAACATCGGCAGACTCAGCAATACTTATAATAAAGGAATTAAGCTCTTCCAATAAAAACGCGCATACTAATAACACCGTAAATTTATATGGTTGGTCATTTGCTTTAGGCTTATGTGCCTTTATATTACTTGCTCAAAATAACGAGCCACTCAATAGAAGTGTTGCCATTATTGGTGCGCTCCCCTTTTTGGTTATTTTTATCTTGCAGCTGGTGGGTTTTATTAAAGAGTTTTTAAGTGAATTTAAGCACTAGCGCTTACATATTTTTACAATGCTATTTTTAAAATTGTATATTATTTAAGTAATATTTTTGTTCAGGATACATCATGAGAACGCTAACTGTATTTTTATGTGTTATTTATCTAAGTGGCTGCACAGTCGCTGGTGTTATAATTGATGAACAGGCACAGTTAAATGCACGTGATAATAAATATAGTAATAGTCCTGCTCGTTCAGAGCCTTATAAAAATCTACTCGAACCTATACCTAAAAACAAAAACGGGTTCAGTTTTACCGATTTAGGATTGAAAATAGATTCATTGCTAATCAATTTAGTAAAAGGTGAGGGAAATACGGTACAAGTTTGCAGGCAAGTGAGTAAAGTATTAAAAGAGTGTGTAGAAGTAGAGAAATCTGATCTACACACTAATGAGATTACGCAGTTAAAAACTGACTATGAAATGATAAGTGTTGGTCAATAAAGCTGCTTATAAAAAAGTAACTATGATCATAACCTGCTTGCATTTCAATACTAAGCGGATAGCCTTTATTTTTAGCAACAGCCGCTAAGTTTTGCGGCTTAAGTTGCTCCTCTAAAAACCCATCGGCATCGCCCTGTGTTACAAGCATAGGGAGAAAATCAGCCTGCTGCGCTTTTTTCATCAACTCGCACGAATCGTATTGAGCCCAAAGCGCTTTGTCGGTGCCTAAGTAACCCGTAAATGCTTTCACGCCCCACGGGCAGTCAATTGGATTAACAATAGGGCTAAAGGCCGATGCGCTAACATACGCTTTAGGGTTTTTAAGTGCCACCATTAAAGCGCCGTGGCCGCCCATAGAGTGACCACTAATAGCTTTAGTGCTTGTTACCGGGAAGTGTTGCTCAATAAGCATAGGTAGTTCATCAACTACATAGTCATACATATTAAAATGTGTATTGAACGGTGCTTGCGTTGCGTTTACGTAAAAACCCGCGCCTTGGCCAAAGTCGTAGTTATCGTCATCAGGAACACTATCACCACGTGGGCTTGTATCAGGCGCTACAATAGCAATACCCAGCTCAGCTGCTTTTTTAAATGCGCCGGCTTTTTGCATAAAGTTTTCGTCTGTACAGGTTAAACCCGATAGCCAATAAAGCACTGGCACTTTATTAGTCTCGCTTGCGCCTGGTGGTAAAAATACTGCAAAACGCATTGTGCAATGGGTACTGGTTGCAGTGTGGGTATATTGTTTGTGCCAACCACCTGCTACTTTTGTACTTGAGATATTTTCTAACATAAAAATCCTTAAAAGCCGCAAACAATTAAGTAATACGGCTTTTTAATACATAAGTTACCAATAGCGTATTAGTAGTGAATTACTGTACGAATACTTTTACCTTCGTGCATTAAATCAAACGCATCGTTAATTTCTTCAAGGCTCATTGTATGGGTAATAAAGTCGTTAAGCGCAAATTCGCCTGCCATGTAACGCTCAACAATTTCAGGTAATTGCGAACGGCCTTTAACGCCACCAAATGCGCTACCACGCCATACACGCCCTGTTACAAGCTGGAAAGGTCGGGTTGAAATTTCTTGGCCAGCACCGGCCACACCAATAATAACCGACTCACCCCAACCTTTATGACAACACTCAAGTGCTGAGCGCATTACATCAACGTTACCAATACACTCAAACGAATAATCAACACCGCCATCAGTCATATCAACAATTACTTCTTGAATTGGTTTGTCGAAATCTTTTGGATTAATTAAATCGGTTGCGCCAAGTTTTGTTGCAAGGTCAAATTTGCTGGTATTGATATCAACACCAATAATGCGACCAGCGCCGGCCATTTTTGCACCAATAATGGCCGATAAACCAATGCCACCTAAGCCAAAAATAGCCACGGTATCGCCTGGTTTTACGTTTGCAGTGTTTGTTACCGCGCCCATGCCTGTGGTTACACCACAGCCTAATAAACAAATCTCTTCGAGCGACGCTTCTTTATTTACTTTTGCAAGTGAAATTTCTGGCAGTACGGTGTACTCAGAAAAAGTAGACGTGCCCATGTAGTGATAAATTGGTTGGCCGTCTTTAAAAAAGCGTGTAGTGCCATCTGGCATTAGGCCTTTACCTTGTGTTTCGCGCACTGCTGAACATAGGTTAGTTTTGCCCGAAGTACACATTTTACATTCACCACATTCAGCAGTGTATAAAGGAATAACGTGATCGCCTACTTCAACACTGGTTACGCCTTCGCCCACTGCATACACAACGCCTGCACCTTCGTGGCCTAAAATTGCTGGGAAGATACCTTCCGGATCTTCACCTGATAAAGTAAATGCATCAGTGTGACAAACACCTGTTGCAGTAATTTTTACCATTACTTCGCCTTTTTTAGGCATCATCACATCAACTTCTTCAACGCTTAAGGGTTGGTTTGGACCCCATGCAATAGCTGCTTTTGATTTTATAAATTCAGACATGTGCTTATCCTTTGTAGTGGTTTTAAATAACAATTGTAGACCCAAAGTGTTTGGGTGATGGCTCTATTGTATTTGTTTCTCAAATAATGATAATCTCTGATTTATTAAAACACTTTTACAGTATGGTAATAATGGCACGTTGGGATGGCATAGACGAGTTTATAGCCGTGGGTGAAGAGGGCAGTTTTACAGCAGCGGCTAATGTACTGGGGTTGTCGGTTGCTCATATAAGTCGCCATGTAACGGCGTTGGAGCAGCGTTTAAATACCCAATTACTCACCCGTACCACCCGAAAAGTGGTATTAACCAAAGAGGGTGAAGCCTTTTTACATCAAACTAAGCAATTACAACATGCTATGGACGATGCAACGCAAAGTTTAGCAACGCAGCAAACAACGCCTAAAGGTAAAATTAAATTAACAGCTCCGGTTATGTATGGTGAAACTTTTATTATGCCTATTGTGCACAATTTTATGCATGAACACCCTGAGGTTGAAGTTATTGCTACACTTTCTAACGAGCAAGAAAACCTACTCGAAGGCGGGTTTGATTTAGCCATACGGTTAGGGCATTTAAAAGATTCAAGCCACAGAGCACGGCGTTTAAGTGCTCGGCGCTTTATAATGTGTGCCTCCCCAGATTATTTATCCCGTGTAGGTGAGCCTCATACCCTAGGTGAGCTAACACAACATCAATGTTTAATTGGTAACAGTAGTTACTGGCGAGTAAACGAAAACGGCCGTGATAAACACATTAAAATTGCAGGGCGCTTGCGCTGCAATAGTGGATGGGCGTTAGTTGATGGCGCAAAAAAAGGCTTAGGAATAGTCCAGCTACCTAATTATTATATTGAAAATGAGCTACGAACAGGCGAGCTTGTGCCCGTATTAACCCCTTATCAGCCGGAACAAGAAGGTGTGTGGGGAATTTACCCGCCGCGTCAGTTTGTTGCCACTAACGTAAGAGTATTACTCGATTATTTAGTGGCTGGACTTGAATAAAGTGCGCTTAAAATATAGCCAAGTGTAAGATTTATAAATTATTTCTTACATTTATGGTCATATTCAATTCATCTTAGTTCGTGCTACTATAGCCGCACACTTTTAGCATAAATGTTTTAAATAATATGTTTCAACCGGTTAGCTTATTTATAGGGCTCAGATATAGCCGCTCCTCTAAAGGAAATGCGTTTATATCGTTTATTTCATTTTTTTCTATTGCCGGAATAGCCATAGGTCTAATGGCCTTATTCACTGTAAGCAGTGTAATGAATGGCTTTGAAAACAGTTTAAAAACTAATATGTTAGGGCTCATTCCTCACGTAGAAATACAAGCTAATAAACACACCCGCGCGCAAATGAATGCGTTAAAAGTCGATTTAGAGCGCTCAGGTTACGTAGATCACGTAAGCCTATACCGCCATGGCGAAGCCATTTTGCAAACCAATAAAGACTTACACGGCGTATTACTGCAAGGCTTGTATGGCGATAACGGCTCGTTATATAAAATTACCGATAAAGTTGTGCAGGGCAATTGGCAAAACGTTTTAAATGATAGCTACAGCATAGCTATTAGCCGTTATTTAAGCCGTAAACTTGGTGTTGGTATGGGAGAAAAATTGCGCGTAATTATGCCTAATGCCTCTACATACACGCCACTTGGACGCGTACCTAGTCAGCGTTTATTTAAAATAGCCGCAATATACGAAACCGGCTCAGAAATAGATATGGGCCTTGCATTTACCAGCGGTGCATCTTTACAGCGGGTATTAAAGCTTAACAAAAATACCGCGCCTAACTTAAGTGTGTCGTTACATGAACCCTTTGAATTAGCGCAATTTACAAAGGACAGCCAACTTATTTTACGCGATTATCAAGTAAGTGACTGGCGCAGTAGCCAAGGCACGTTATTTGCCGCGGTTGCCATGGAAAAACGTATTATGTCTATGTTGTTAGGGCTGATTGTATTAGTGGCTGTATTTAATATTGTCTCAGCATTGACAATGATGGTGAGTGAAAAACAAGGGGAAGTGGCGATATTACAGACCTTAGGTTTAACGCCTTCACAAATACAAAAAGTATTTATGGTGCAGGGCTTGTATAACGGCGTTATTGGCACCGCGATAGGGGCATTTTTAGGTGTATTGTTTAGCATATATATTAATGAACTACTCGCTGCTGTAGGGCTAAACCTACTCGCAGGTGCAGAGCTTCCGGTAAAGTTTGATGTGTTAAGCCTCGTTATTATTGCGCTTAGCAGTATTGCAATGAGCTTTTTAGCCACTTTATATCCTGCGCGCAAAGCCGCAAAAGTAAAACCAGCAGAGGTATTGCGTTATGAATGATTTAGTTATTAGCTGTCAAAACTTAAGTAAAGTTTATCAAGATGGCCAAAACCAAGTAGAAGTATTAAAAGGGGTAGACCTATCACTTAACCAAGGAGATATGCTGGCTATAGTGGGCAGCTCGGGCTCAGGGAAAAGTACCTTACTGCATATTTTAGGCACCCTTGATACGGCTACATCGGGCAGCGCTAAAATAAAAAATCAAGAGGTTGCTAAATTATCGCGAACAGATCAAGCGGCGTTTAGAAATCAAAACTTGGGCTTTATTTATCAATTTCACCATTTATTAATGGAATTTAGTGCGGTTGAAAACGTGGCTATGCCGCTGTTAATTAAAGGGCTCAACGCAAAAGAGGCGAAAGAGCAAGCTTTGCAAATGTTAGATAAAGTAGGTCTTGCGCATCGTAGTGAGCATAAACCTTCGGCGCTATCGGGTGGAGAGCGCCAGCGTGTTGCTATTGCCCGAGCGCTGGTGACTAAACCTGCATTAGTGTTAGCCGACGAACCCACTGGTAATCTTGATAAGCAAAATGCGATTAAAATTTACGATTTAATTAATGAGCTAAATAAAAGCCTAAATACCAGTTTTGTAGTGGTTACTCACGACTTAGAGCTAGCAGACAAGCTAGGTGAAATTGCGTATTTAGATGATGGAAAACTTGCCATTAAAGAGTCGCACCATGTTGCTTAGTTTATTTTTAAGTGAACGTTTTAGAGCGTATTCTGGGCATAAAGACGAAAAAAACGCATTTGTAAGCTTTATTGCCAAAGCTTCTACTGTTGGTATTTTATTAGGGGTGGCGGTGTTAATTGTTGCGCTTTCGGTTATTAATGGCTTTGAGCAGCAACTTGTGCATCGTTTATTAAGTGTGGTACCGCAAGTTGAATACGTAGCGCCAAGCAGGCCAATTGCCAATTGGGCTGAAAAAGTTGAACGGCTACAGCATCAGCCACATGTTACTGGTGCTGCGCCATTTATAGCGGTAAATGGTATGGCGCAATTTAAAAGCCAGCTAAAAGCGGTAGAGATACGCGGCGTTGAACCAAGCTATGAAGGAAATGTATCGGCCATAAACCAATTTACCCAAGGCACACTGGTTAGTCAGCTGCGCACGAATGACGTTATTTTAGGCCAGCAAATTGTTAAGCAATTAGGCGCTAATATAGGCGACACTATTACTTTACTCATTCCTAAAATTAGTGAGCAAGGCAAGTCACTATTAGCCCCTAAACGCGTAACGTTAACACTTGCGGGCATTATAGAAATGGGTGGCCCAATAGATAGCACCGCTGCGTTTATTCATTTAAAAAAAGCACAAAGCGTTTTAGGTTACGATAATAGCCAAGTAACTGGGCTTAGGTTAAGTGTTGATGACGTATTCGAGGCGCATCAAATTGCACTGCGAGTTGGTCAAACTATTAGTGATTATGTGTACGTGTCTAGTTGGTTTAGAACGCAAGGTAGCTTGTACCAAGATATACAAATGGTACGTACCATTGTTTATATAGTGGTATTTTTAATTATAGCGGTAGCCAGTTTTAATATTGTGTCATCCTTGGTAATGGAAGTACGCGAAAAGCAAGGCAACATAGCTATTTTAAAAACCATGGGCGCTAAAGACAGTACTATTTTAGCTACATTTGTCATGCAAGGTTTAACGCAAGCTTTTGTTGGGGTACTACTTGGTACATTAGTCGGGGTTGTACTTGCGCTTAATATAAGTGAGCTGTTTACATGGGTGAGTCATTTATTCGATGCTAACCCACTCGAAGGCGTTTATTTTATTGAATTTTTACCCAGTAAATTAGTACTCAGTGATATAGGTATAACAGTGATAGTTACCTTTATTTTAGCTGTACTTGCTACTATTTACCCCGCGTGGCAAGCAACGCGAGTCGACCCTGCAAAAGTGTTGGGTAATTAACAACTTTTTATAGCGTAAATATCAATAGGGCAGCGTGCCTTAAGCTGCTAAACTGCGCGCTCATTTAACGTGGGCGCCCTAATTTAGCCTCGCTCTCTACTCAGGAAATTACTTTGACAAATAACGATATTTTACGCCGTGTTCGCTATACCTTTAATTTAACCGATACTGCCATGGTCAGTATTTTTGCCGCCGCAGAGGCAACAGTTACCATTGAGCAAGTTGTTGCATGGTTAACAAAAGAGGGCGAGCAAGGGTTTGTTAAAATGTCAGACACTGAGTTTGCTACGTTTTTAAATGGCTTTATTAATACTAAGCGTGGCAAGCGTGAAGGCCCTCAGCCTGTGCTAGAGGCTAAGTTAACCAATAATATTATTTTTATGAAACTGCGTATTGCGCTAAACATGAAAGCAGAAGATGTTATAGCAACACTTGCACAGGTTGACTTTGAATTAAGTAAGCATGAGCTGAGTGCGTTTTCTCGCAAAGTAGAAAACAAACATTACCGTGTGTGTAATGACCAAATTTTGCGTTTGTTTTTAACAGGTGTTCAGCAGCAATACCGCCCCGCAGAATAAATAAATTATTTATCGCTAAAAGCTCAGCAATTGCTGAGCTTTTTTGTAGTTAATATTTGCGGCTAAGAAAAGACCTTATCAGTAAGTAATTGCTGCATTTGCTCTCGCATTTTAAACTTTTGCAGTTTGCCTGTTACTGTCATTGGGTAACTCTCTACAAAGCGAATATAACGGGGCATTTTAAAATAGGCGAGTTTGTCTTTTAAAAATGCACGTATTGCTTGCTCATCAAGAACTGCATCTTCTTTTGGTTGGATCCACGCGCACACTTCTTCACCATACTTTTCATCACTAATACCAAATATAGCGGCATCTTGAACACCTGGATAAGTGTAAAGAACCTCTTCAATTTCGCGTGGGTAGACGTTTTCGCCACCTCGAATAATCATGTCTTTAATGCGGCCAACAATAGTAACAAATCCTTCGCTGTCCATTACCCCTAAATCACCAGAGTGTAACCAACCTTCATCATCTATAGTGGCTTGTGTTTTTTCTTCGTCATTCCAATAGCAGCGCATTATACCGGCTCCTTTACTACAAACCTCACCGGGTACTCCTACTTTTTGAATATTACCTAGTTCGTCAATAATTTTAACTTCAGTGTGAGCTAGCGCGCGGCCAACGGTTGTTACTTGACGCTCTATAGATGAGTCGGTTTCGGTTATATTATTGATTGGGCTGCATTCTGTTTGCCCATACGCAATTAAAACCTGATGCATATTCATTTGTGTTTGTACTTTACGCATGACTTGCTCAGGGCACGTAGAACCTGCCATAACACCGGTGCGCAACGTGCTAAGGTTATAGTTAGTAAAACTAGGCAGCTCTAGCTGGCTAATAAACATAGTAGGTACACCGTGCAGCGCCGTGCAGCCTTCTTGCTGTACTACATCAAGCGTGGTTTTTGCATCAAATGCATCGCTAGGATATATAGCTGCGGCGCCTTTAGTTACACACAAAAGACTGCCAAGCACCATACCAAAACAATGATACAGCGGCACAGGAATACATAGTTTATCTTGTGCTGTAAAATGCATAGCATCAGCAACAAAAAGTGCATTATTAAGTATGTTTTTATGCGTGAGTGTCGCACCTTTAGGGTTGCCCGTGGTGCCGGAGGTAAATTGAATGTTTATGTCCTGTTCGGCACTTAAATTTGCAGCAATAGCGTTGAGCTCTAGCTTATGAGCTGGCGTGGCCATATTCATAATATCAGAAAAAGAAAACATGCCAGGGCTTATTTCATCACCAATCCGTATTATATTTTTAAGGCTAGGTAAAGCGTGAGATGACAGCTTCCCATTTTCACACTGCTTAAGTTCTGGCGCTATACTATTTAACATATCTATATAGTTACTGCCCTTAAATTGCGAAGCGGTAATGAGTGTTGAGCACTCAACACTGTTTAATGCAAATTGAAGTTCGTTAGGGCGATAGGCTGGGTTGATGCACACCATAATGGCACCTATCTTGGCACTCGCAAATTGGGTTAAACACCACTCAATGTTATTGGGTGACCATATTCCGACCCGATCTCCTGGCTTAATACCTATGGCTAATAGCCCCATAGCAAGTTGGTTCACTTCTTTTTGAAACGCTCTGTACGTTAAGCGTACATTTTGATGGCTAACAACGACAGCGAGCGAATCAGGGTGTTTGTCGACAATAAAGTCAAAGTATTCGCCAATTGTTTTATCCGTAAGCGGCGTACTTTGCGCACCTTTAAAATAGCTTTTTGTGAGCGGTAATGTGTTTATTTGTTCTACTTCTTTTACCGAGCGCGATGGTGTAATCATGTGCTTCTCCGTATTAATGTGTGTCAGTTACTTATATCAATTCGTGATGATGAGTCAGTATTATTTTACGTAGCCTCTAATAGCTGTGTAGAAAATTAAAATAGTTAAGCGAATTGTTATGAGCTGTAGTTAAAATAAACACAAATTGTCGACAAAGAAAGAGGGGGTAGACTAATGTACTAAGCGTTAAGAGAAGTTAAATGAAAATGTTTTATAGAAGGGCTATAAAAAGCTAGGTTTTATGCAGACATAAAAAAAACGCCACTAAAAGGCGTTTTTATAATTTGTTTTAGTCGCTTAAAGGCTTATAGCTCATCACTGCGGTAGGTTTTTTTCATAATGTATACATAGGCATTAACAAAAGCGTTTTCTTGGTACTTTTTAAGGCCCGTGTCTTCAAACGCAATAGGAATTGGGTTGCGTTTGAGCTGCTCTTTAATTTCGGTCGTTGAGAACACGCGAACATCTAACTCTTCGATTAATTGAATCGCTGTTTCCATTTTAAAGCCCTTTGCACTGCCTGCAAATTTACCTTTAGGTTGGCGCTCACGAATGGCAACAGAATCAATTTGGTAATCTTGCATTAGTTTTGCAAAATCAAATTGAAATTTACGCATTATTTCAGTGTCGTTACCATTACCTAAGGTAAAGCGTGTTTGGCGCACATCGCGAATATCAAATACGTCGTTATCTTTACTTAAAATACAAAGTAGTACATCGCTACCGGTAATTTCTACACCACATGTTCTCATTGCTGTTCTCTAATATAACTTAATTGTTAGGTATTATACCAAACATCGAATAAATTGCGAGAGCGAGGCTTTGCGTGTGCATTTTAATAATCAATAAACTCAAGTTGTCACATCCTTAATTTAAATTAGCGAGCGAAAAACAAAAAAATGACTATTTTAGGTAAAATTTCAAGTAATGAGCGTGCTTTAAACTTGTAATTGATACTCTATCACGCGACAATATCTTTTTTGTAGTTGAGCAGACTCAGCATCTACATTAGTCATTTGTGGCGAAAAATAGTCAATGCTTATTCGTAAAAGCGTTGTCGAGTCATTCTCATTTAATTTATTTAAAAATACACGTGATACATTGTAGGTGTCACCACTGTATGTAAGGATTTATAATGCCAGTTATTACTCTTCCTGACGGCAGTCAGCGTAGTTTTGAAAACCCTGTAAGTACTCTTGATGTAGCTAACGATATTGGCCCTGGTCTTGCTAAAGCAACCATTGCTGGACGCGTTAATGGCGAGCGTGTTGATGCGTGCGATATGATCAACGAAGATTCGCGCCTTGAGATCATCACCGCAAAAGATGACGACGGCTTAGAAATTATTCGTCACTCGTGTGCTCACTTAATCGGTCACGCAGTTAAGCAGCTTTTCCCAGACGCTAAAATGGCTATTGGTCCAACTATCGATAACGGTTTTTACTACGATATTGATATGGAACATTCTCTGTCTCAAGAAGACTTAGACGCCATTGAAAAGCGTATGTTACAACTTGCAAAAACAAACTACGACGTAGTGAAAAAAAATGTAAGCTGGCAAGAAGCACGCGATACGTTTGAAGCGCGTGGCGAAACGTACAAAATGGAAATTTTGGACGAAAACATCGCAAAAGATGACAGACCAGGATTATACCATCACGAAGAGTACGTAGACATGTGTCGTGGTCCACACGTACCAAACATGAAATTCTGCCAAAACTTCAAAATAATGAAAGTGGCTGGTGCATACTGGCGTGGCGACTCTGAAAACAAAATGCTACAGCGTATTTACGGCACAGCGTGGGGCGATAAAAAGCAACTCAAAGCGTATCTTAAACGTTTAGAAGAGGCTGAAAAACGCGATCACCGCCGTATTGGTAAAGCGCTAGATTTATGGCACTGGCAAGAAGAAGCGCCAGGTATGGTATTTTGGCATAACGATGGTTGGAGCATTTACCGCGAGCTTGAAGAGTTTGTTCGTGAAAAACTGCGTGAATACAGCTACGAAGAAGTTAAAGGTCCAATGATGATGGACCGCTCTTTGTGGGAAAAATCAGGCCACTGGGAAAAATATTCAGACGCCATGTTTACCACAGAGTCTGAAAAACGCGAATACGCTATAAAACCAATGAACTGCCCAGGTCACGTACAAATTTTTAACCAAGGTTTAAAATCGTACCGTGATTTACCACTGCGTATGGCTGAGTTTGGTTGTTGTCACCGTAACGAACCATCAGGTGCTTTACACGGCTTAATGCGTGTACGTGGCTTTACACAAGATGATGCTCACGTGTTCTGTACAGAAGAGCAAGTAATGGACGAAGTGTCAGCGTGTATTAAGATGGTTTATGATACCTATGAGACATTCGGTTTTGACAAAATTGTAGTGAAGCTTTCTACGCGCCCTGAAAAACGCATCGGCGACGATGAAATTTGGGACAAAGCAGAGGTTGCATTAGCCGATGCACTTAAAGCAAACGACATTGAATTTGATTACCTACCAGGTGAAGGTGCCTTTTACGGACCTAAAATTGAATTTACTTTGTACGATTGTTTAGACAGAGCGTGGCAATGTGGTACAGTGCAACTCGACTTTGCATTACCGGGTCGTTTAGGCGCTACTTATGTAGCTGAAAACAACGAACGACGTACCCCAGTTATGATACACCGTGCTATTTTAGGCTCAATTGAGCGCTTTATCGGTATTTTAACTGAAGAATACGCTGGTTTATTCCCAACGTGGCTTGCGCCAAAGCAAGTGGTAATTATGAACATTACCGATAAACAAGCAGATTACGTGCACGAAATTGTACAAAAATTAAATAAACTTGGAATTAGAGCCGCTGCTGACTTGAGAAATGAGAAGATTGGCTTTAAAATCCGAGAACATACACTTAAGCGTATTCCTTACTTACTGGTTGTTGGCGATAAAGAAGTTGAACAACAGGAAGTAGCAGTACGTACCCGCACAGGTGAAGACCTAGGCAAATTTAATGTTGATGATTTTGTAGCTAAAATTAGCGAAGAAATTAAAAATCGACAGTAAAAATCGAGCGTGTAGGGCAATCACAAACAGCCAACTACACGCTTATATTATTGATATTCTTGGAGGAACGTACCATTAGAGGCGGCAAGAAAGGGCAACAAACAGCTCAAAAAAATCGTATTAACGAAGAAATTACAGCTCAAGAAGTTCGTTTAATCGACATCGAAGGCGAACAAGCTGGAATTCAGTCATTAAAAGACGCACAAGCTATGGCTGATGCAGCGGGTGTTGATCTTGTAGAGATTAGCCCAAACGCTGAGCCGCCTGTTTGTAAGGTTATGGACTACGGTAAGTTCATCTTTGAAAAGAGCAAAGAACTAAAAGAGCAGAAGAAGAAGCAAAAGCAAATCCAGATTAAAGAAATCAAATTCCGTCCTGGTACGGATGAAGGTGACTATCAGGTTAAGCTGCGCAACTTACGTAAGTTCTTAGAAGCTGGCGATAAAGCTAAGATCACTATCCGCTTCCGTGGCCGCGAAATGGCTCACCAAGAAATTGGTATCGAATTATTAAACCGTGTTAAGGCTGATTTAGAAGAACTTGCAGTAGTTGAGTCTTTCCCAAATCGTGTTGAAGGCCGTCAAATGGTTATGATGATGGCGCCTGTTGCTAAAAAATAATTTTTAAGCGATAATGCGCACCGAATTTAGCCCAGGTACCCAAGTAATATGTAAATATTCACCTGTGCTAACCGGTTTTAAAGTAAAATTGCGGCATTTATGCTGGGTTTTCACCGGAATATGGCAGTAAGTTAGGCCTAAAAGTGGAGCTATAGAAATATATCTCACGCCTGCTTACTAATTTTTAAGCAATACATTTGGAGTTATTGCAATGGCTTATAAGCTAAAAAGTCACAGAGGCGCTGCTAAGCGTTTCAAGAAAACTGCTTCTGGCGGTTTCAAGCGTAAACAAGCGCATCTTCGTCACATTCTGACTAAGAAAACTTCTAAGCGTAAGTTACACCTACGTCCTAAGATGATGGTTCATAAAAATGACCATGGTCTAGTTTCACGTATGTTACCATTCGCTTAATAGGGGTTTTTAGAAATGGCAAGAGTTAAACGCGGCGTTGTCGCACGTGCACGTCACAAAAAAGTTTTAAAGCAAGCTAAAGGTTACTACGGAGCACGTTCACGTGTTTACCGCGTAGCTTTCCAGGCAGTTACTAAAGCGGGTCAATACGCTTACCGTGACCGTCGTGCTAAGAAACGTACTTTCCGTCAATTATGGATTGCACGTATCAATGCAGCTTCACGTCAAAATGGTCTGTCTTACAGCCGTTTTATCAATGGTCTTAAAAAGACTTCTGTAGAAATCGATCGTAAGATCCTTGCAGATATCGCTGTTTACGACCAAGTTGCATTTGCAGCGCTTGTTGAAAAAGCAAAAGAAGGCCTAGCGGCAGCTTAAGCTTTTTTAAATAAGTATTAAAGAGGAGCCTTAGGCTCCTTTTTTTGTGTCTACAATTTAAAACTCACCTAATAATATCTCCCATCAATAGTACTTTATTGATTTGAGGGCTAAATGTGTCGCTATCTGCGTTAAAAAAGTCTCGTTTAGAACAATTAAATAGCAAAATTTTTTGTTTCGCTAGCACCATGTATTTCCATCCTCAAAATAGATCATCTAATAAAGTGCATGGGTATCAGCGGGCTTTCTTTTTTGTTGAATCACCGCACTTTTATAATATCGCTATGTTTACTTGGTATAATTTGTTTTATTAAAGCGTTTGTTAGAGAAAACTATGTTTGCAAGTCTGTTATTTTTATCTGCAATTGTGGCAGATAACAGTCATTTACCGCCTCTTATTCCTTGGCAAGGTAATAGCGTTTCGTTATTACAACAACAAGGCCCATTAACTACTGATTTTGAGTTATCTCAGAGCAAAGCTTCGCCAAATTATGCCGACACAATGGCGTTTGTAGATAGGTTAGTTGCTGCAAACCCCACACAGTTTCAATCTCAAACAATAGGGTACAGTAATAGCAATCGAGCTATTAAAATGTTGGTTGCCAGTGAGCAAGGGTTCTTTGAAGCAGGGCAGATGGCTAACAGTACTAAGCCAACTATTCTTATCCAAGCCGGTATTCATGCAGGTGAGATAGATGGAAAAGACGCTATGTTTATGTTGCTGCGCGATATTGCAACAGGTAAGCGCCGTGATATTTTAAAAAAGGTAAACATACTTTTTATTCCTATCTTAAACGTAGATGGCCATGAGCGTAGCAGTGCATTTAATCGTATAAATCAGCGCGGCCCTGCAAAAATGGGCTTTAGAACCAATGCAAATAATCTAAACCTTAATCGCGATTACACTAAGTTAGATACACCCGAGGTAAGAAGTGTTTTAAAGGTTATTAATGATTATAACCCCAACTTGTATATTGATGTGCATGTTACTGATGGCGCAGATTATCAATACGATGTTACCTATGGTTATAATCCCGTTTTTGCCAGTGAATCGCCCGCGATATCGGATGCTTTAGATCAGTATATAAAGCCGGTTATTGACGCAACATTACAAAAGCAAGGACATATACCAGGGCCATTAGTGTTTGTTATGGATAAACGCGACTTTAAAAAAGGCCTTGCAGGTTGGGTGGCTACACCGCGATTTTCAAACGGGTGGGGCGATTTAAAATCATTACCAACAATTTTAGTTGAAAACCATTCTTTAAAACCTTATCAGCAACGCGTATTAGGAACCTATGTATTTTTAGATGGGGCGATAAACGCACTTTCTCAGTACAGCCATGAGCTTGCTAACGCCGTAAAAAAAGAACAAGAATTTGTACCTGATAAACTAATTGTTAAACGATCTTATGCAAAACAAGCAGACACAATTAGTGAGTTTAAGGGGGTAGAGTATACTTCAAGTGTAAGTGCGCTTTCGGGGCAAACTGAAGTTAAATATTTGGGAAAAGCCTATACCTACACTGACTTACCGATTTATTGGCAAAAACAGGTTGAACGAGTTGTTGATGTGCCACAGGCGTTTTTTGTACCGCCCGTGTATAGCGATATAATAGAAAAGCTTAAGTTACATGGGGTGTCTGTAAATAAACTTAAAGGCGCGAATACACAACCATTAAAGCTTGCTAAAGTATTGGATTATTCGTTTGATAAAGCCCCGTTTGAAGGGCGTTTTAGAGTCTCAGCAAGTTTTGATTATGTGCCTGCGATAAATGTAGATTTAGACGGTTGGTATCAAGTAAACACGCAACAAAAGGCTGGGGAATTAGCGGTTCATTTATTACACCCAGAAGCTCCTGATTCATTTTTTGCGTGGGGTGAATTTAATACGATTTTTCAACGAACAGAGTATATGGAAAATTACGCGTTAATCCCATACGCACGGAAAATGCTTAAAGACAACCCAAAACTTGCCCTTGAGTTTGATAAAAAACTTAAAGATAAAGCATTTGCGCACGATGCCAATGCACGTTTGAACTGGTTATATTCACATACCCCATTTTATGATGAAGCGTATTTAAAATACCCAATTTTAATGTCGTATGAGCAAGTAGCCGTTATCCCCGATCAAAAAGATAAAGAAATTTAATATGCACGTTATTACGATACCCGTGACTCCTTTTTCTCAAAATTGCAGAATAATTAGCTGTACAGAAACAAAGCAAGCAGTAGTAATTGACCCAGGTGGCGACACACAAAAAATTATAGCCACGCTTAATGAACACAAATTAGTATTGAGCGCTATTTGGCTTACGCATGGGCATTTAGACCATGTAGGTGCAGCTGATGAATTACGCGCACATTACAATGTACAAATTATTGGCCCACAAAAAGATGAGTCATTTTGGTTTGAAAACCTGCCTATGCAAGCACAAATGTTTGGATTTCCAGCTATTAAAGCCTTTTACCCTGATATTTGGCTTAATCATAATGATGTATTAACGCTTGGCAAACTTAGCTTTAGTGTTAAGCATTGCCCGGGGCACACACCTGGTCACATTGTGTTTTATGAACCTGATCAGCAATGCGTTATTGTTGGCGATGTTATTTTTAAAGGGGCTATAGGGCGTACAGATTTCCCTAAAGGCAACACAGAGCAGCTGATTGAGTCTATTAAAAGCCATATTTTAACGCTTGAAGATAACACGCGTATTTTAGCCGGCCATGGTGAAGATTCGACTGTAGGCCAAGAAAAACGCACTAATCCATTTATAAGTGGCCAATTTGGTTAATTAAAATCCATGAAAATGCAAAATTATTGCAGACGGAATTTTAAATTGGCTGTATAATTTAACCAGTTTATTAGATAAATAAGAAATAAAATGTCTCTAAATCACGTAGATCGCCAAATTTTGGCACTTTTACAACAGGACGCAAGTCTTTCAACTGCTGAAATTGCAGACAAAGTAGGCTTATCTCAATCACCTTGTTGGCGACGCATTGCTAAGCTTGAACAAGATGGCTACATCAAAAGTAAAGTGGCGCTTTTAGATGAGAAAAAGCTTGGTTTTGACATGCTTGTATACGCACATGTGCGCTTATCAAACCATGGCAAGAAAAACTTAGCTGAGTTTGAAAAGCTAATTATGAGCTATGACGAAGTGACAGAATGTTACACAATGGCCGGTACTATGGACTTTATGCTGCGTATAATCTCACAAGGTATAGAAGGCTATGAGCACTTTGTACGTGACAATTTACTCAGCTTAGAATACGTTCAAGAGGTTCACTCTAACGTAACCATGACATGTGTAAAACGCAGTACATCTCTTCCTCTATAAAATAAACAACACAAAGTTAAGCTATACTAACAAAGCTAATAACGCTGTGTGCGAATTGTTAAATGAGCGCTAATTTGGTAACATTTAGCGCTTTTTCGATCCTAACCAAATAACCCCCTGAGGAACTCAATGTTTAACTTACTCAGCAAAGCGCCTAGCTCTGCTAAAAACGATATTTTATCTGGCTTAACTGTAGCACTTGCTCTCGTTCCAGAAGCTGTTGCGTTTGCTTTTGTAGCAAATGTCGAACCTTTAGTTGGTCTCTATGCCGCGTTTATCGTTGGTTTAATTACGGCTATTTTTGGTGGCCGCCCTGGTATGATTTCGGGCGCTACCGGTGCATTAGCGGTTGTAATGGTAAGTTTGGTACTCGATCACGGTGTTGAGTATTTATTTGCCACAGTGCTCTTGATGGGGATATTGCAAATACTCGCGGGGGTATTTAAGCTTGGTAAGTTTATTCGTATGGTTCCGCATCCTGTTATGCTCGGCTTCGTAAATGGATTAGCGATAGTTATATTTTTAGCACAACTTGGCCAGTTTAAAGTACCCGATGGCGCAGGCGGCCAGCAATGGATGACGGGCGAAGCCCTTTACATTATGTTAGGCTTAGTCGCGTTAACCATGGCTATCATTCACTTTTTACCTAAGCTAACTACTGCGGTGCCTTCTTCTTTAGTGGCTATTGTAACAGTAACCGCGTTAGTAATAGGTCTTGATTTAGACTCACGCACTGTACTTGATTTTCTAAAAGGGATGACAGGTAATGAATCGGCGACTATTGCCGGCGGCTTGCCAGAGTTTCATATACCAATGGTTCCATTTACCTTAGACACTTTTTATATCATTTTTCCGTATGCATTAATTTTAGCGGCTATAGGCTTAATTGAGTCGTTGTTAACGCTGAGCCTAATTGATGAAATTACCGAAACCCGTGGTCACTCAAATAAAGAGTGTATTGGCCAAGGTGCTGCCAATGTAACGTGTGGCTTTTTTGGCGCTATGGGTGGCTGTGCCATGATTGGGCAATCGATGATTAACATTAATTCGGGCGGACGCTCGCGCTTGTCGGGTATAAGTGCAGCATTAATGCTACTTGCTTTTATTATATTCGCATCAAGTTTAATTGAAATGATCCCATTGGCAGCGCTTGTCGGTGTTATGTTTATGGTTGTGCTTGGTACGTTTGAATGGGCAAGCTTTAAAATGATGAAGCGCGTACCACTGTCTGATGCCTTTGTGATTGTATTAGTATCTGGTGTGACTGTAATAACAGATTTAGCCATTGCTGTGTGTGTTGGTGTTATTGTTTCTGCCTTAGTTTTTGCTTGGCAACATGCAAAACATATTTACACAACTAACTACATTGACGAGCAAGGTGCTAAAGTGTATGAGCTTCATGGCCCGTTATTTTTCGGCTCTGTGAAAAACTTCTCTGAGTTATTTGATGTTAAAAGTGACCCTAAAGATGTAATTATTGAGTTTAAACACAGTCGCGTTGCCGATCACAGTGCTATAGAAGCCATAGACAGCCTAGCTGATAAATACACAAAAGCAGGTAAGCAGCTTCACTTACGCCACTTAAGTAAAGATTGTAAGCAGTTGTTACACAAAGCACGTGATTTAGTAGAGGTTAACGTAATTGAAGATCCAACTTATAAAGTAGCCTCAGATAAGCTTGCCTAGTTTACAAGCTGGCTTTGTATATACGAGCTGATTGAATCGGCATTTTAAAAGCGAAAGGTTAAAGCCTTTCGCTTTTTTATTGGCTTAACTTTGCGGTAAGCCTCTTAAAAATTAAGATAGTTGGTACTGCTAACACTTTGTAATAATCGATATAATAACCAAACCAGTGGTTAAATTAGCTAACGTAAATTTAACTTATTGGCTAACTTATACGGAGTTGTATTTTATTTTGAATTGGCAATCTTTAGTTGATAACAGGCAACGCTTTTTTTGGCTATTGCAAATTGCAGGCTGGATCGGTTATGCGCTTGTAAATTATATCGGCTCTAAAGTATTTGAAATGCGTGACATTTATGTGTTCGTTATATTATTAAATGCCTATGCAGGCTGTTTAATGACAGTCCCACTTCGTTATATTTACAGAAAAACTTGGAATGCATCACCGTGGATATTAATGGTGGTTGTATTTGGTGCCTCGTACATTACAGGTACGTTGTGGGCAATTGTACAAAAATTTAATTTGTGGGAAATATACCGCCACGGTTACCGTCCAGAAGATTGGTTTTACTATTTACAGCATGGCTTAGATTCTGTTTACATAATTTTGTGTTGGAGTGGCTTATACTTTGGCATAAAGTATTATCAGCTATTACAAAGTGAGCGACAAAAAGCGCTTAAAGCCACTACAATGGCCCATGAAGCGCAATTAAAAATGCTCAGATATCAACTTAACCCGCATTTTTTATTTAATACGCTTAATGCTATTTCTACATTAGTTTTGGTAAAAGAAAACAAAGATGCTAACTTAATGGTGGCAAGGTTGAGTGACTTTTTGCGTTATACGCTAAATACCGACCCCATTAAAAAAGTGCCTTTAGAGCAAGAGCTACACGCACTAATGCTGTATTTAGAAATAGAGCGGGTCAGATTTGATGAACGCTTAAAAGTAAATATAGATGTAAGCGAGCAAGCAAAAGAGGCCCTTGTGCCGAGCTTAATTTTGCAACCGATAATAGAAAACGCAATTAAATACGCTATTGCGCATATGTCACAAGGCGGTGTGATAGACATAAAAGCACAGGTTTTTGCCAACGAGCTACTACTTGAAGTAGGTGATAATGGCCCCGGTACCGAACTAATAGACGGACAACTTGTAAATGCACAAGGGGTAGGGGTAGCAAATACCAAAGACAGATTAAAAACGCTCTATGAAAATAATTATTCGTTTGTATTATCACATAATACGCCAAGTGGATTGAAAGTTAATCTGCGAGTACCGTTTGAGAAGGCTGTGAAGAAATGACTAAAATTAAAACCATCATTGTTGATGATGAACCATTAGCAAGAAAGGGCTTAGCAGTAAGACTTGAAGAATATACAGATATAGAAGTAGTTAAACTGTGTAGTTCTGGCTCTGATGCAATAGAAGCATGTAAAGAGCACCCAGTAGACTTAGTTTTTTTAGATATACAGATGCCAGGAATGAATGGCTTTGAAGTTGCCCGTGCCTTAAGCGAAAGCACTAAAGCGTTACCCGCAATTGTGTTTGTTACTGCGTTTGATCAATTTGCAGTAAAGGCCTTTGAAATACATGCTTTGGATTACATTTTAAAACCCGTTGACGATAACAGACTAAAACAGGCGGTAGAAAAAGTGCATAGTTACTTAAAAACACAGCAAGACAACGCCCATAAGAAAAAACTAGCGAGTTTTGTTGCCGGTATTACAGGTAATAATTGTGAAGAAATACTTAAAAAATTGGCCACCGGCGATACCCTAACCGACAAACGTTACCCAGAATCATTAGCTGTTAAAGAGCAGGGAGAAATTATTCGTGTGCCGGTTGCGACAATTCAGTGGGTAGATGCCGCGGGCGATTATATGTGTTTACATTGCCAAGACGGGCAAACACATATATTGCGCAAAACAATGAAAGAGCTTGAGCAAGAGCTCGATCCACATTTGTTTGTTCGCGTTCATCGCAGTGCCATTGTAAATACTAAACAAATAAGCAAGCTGGTGACACAAGTAAGTGGCGAGTATTTATTAGTGCTTGAAAACGGACAAGAGCTTAAAGTAAGCCGAAGCTACCGCGATAAAGTAAAAGCAGCGCTGGCCAGCTAGTTTACTATTTTACAGACATAAAAAATGCGAGCTTAGCTCGCATTTTTTATATAAGGCAGAAACTACGCAACAGTTACAATTTTCATTGTGTTGGTTGCGCCCACAGTTTCCATTGAGTCGCCGTGAGTAATAATGACTGTCTCACCTGATTTCAAAGAGCCTTGTGCTACAAGGGTATCAAGGGCTGCTTTTACCATGCCGTCTTTTTCAGTTTTAGTCGAGTCAAAAAACACAGGGTAAACACCACGATAAAGCGCAGTTTGACCTAGCGTACTAGCATGACGTGACAGCGAGTAAATAGGTAAACCAGAGCTGATACGCGACATAAGTTTAGCGGTGCTGCCTGACTCCGTTAAAGTAACAATTGCTTTTACCGAATCTAAATGGTTTGCAGCGTACATAGCCGAAAGCGCGATAGATTCTGCATTGTTAGAAAACCGGCTGTCTAAACGGTGCTTAGATACATGAGTCTCTTTTTGTGATTCTGCGCCTAAACAAACACGGGCCATTGTGGCTACTGTTTCTTCAGGGTAATCACCGGCAGCGGTTTCTGCTGAAAGCATAACTGCATCTGTGCCATCAAGCACGGCATTTGCTACATCCATAACCTCTGCGCGTGTTGGCATTGGGTTATCGATCATCGATTCCATCATTTGTGTTGCGGTTACAACAGTACGGTTTAATGAACGAGCACGACGTATAATGAGTTTTTGTTTACCCATCAGTGCAGCATCGCCAATTTCAACACCTAAGTCACCACGGGCAACCATAACAGCATCTGATGCTAATACAATGTCATCTACTGCTTCTTGTGTTTCTACGGCTTCAGCACGTTCAATTTTTGCAAGTAACTGTGCTTTAGAGCCAGCCGCTTCAGCTAAAGAGCGTACGTAACGCATATCATCGCCACTGCGTGGGAATGATACTGCAATGTAATCAACGTCTATTTCAGCGGCTGTGATTAAATCTTCTTTGTCTTTTTCTGTAAATGCAGGGGCTGTTAAACCACCACCTAAACGGTTAATACCTTTATTATTTGATAAAACGCCACCTACAGTTACTGAGCAGTGCACTAAGTGACCGTCAACTTGTTCAACAGTGAGTTGAATAAGACCATCATTTAATAGTAACAAATCCCCAGGGCTTACATCTTGTGGTAATTCTTTGTAATCAATACCGACCGCGTTAACATCGCCTTCACCTTTTTCCATTTTTGCATCTAAGGTGAACTTAGCGCCTACTTCAAGGTTTACTTTACCTTCTTTAAACGTTGAAACACGAATTTTAGGGCCTTGAAGGTCTGCAAGTATAGCTACATGTTTACTTAATTTTGTGGCTATCTCGCGTACAGCTTGTGCACGGTCTTTGTGATCTTGTGCAACACCATGTGAGAAGTTTAAACGTACTACATTAGCGCCAGCGCGAATAATTTTTTCTAAGTTGTTATCTCGATCTGTTGCAGGCCCAAGTGTAGCGACTATTTTTGTGCGTCTTAGCATCAAATTCTCCTGTGTGCTTAGATGTATAAGCAGGTTGACGGTTATTTTGTGACTTCAAAATACTTATAACTTATGTACAAACATTTTTAGTTATAGGCAAACTAGTTAGTATTGCCACTATTTTATACAAAACGAATATGTCATCATTATGACACCGGTGTCAAAATAGGTCAATGATCTTAAATTTAAAATGCGTAGAGTATTTGTAACCGCCAAGCCCTTATATTTGATACAATTGCAGTGCTTTTTATTAGCGTAATAAAAAAGCATGCTGTATTAGCTCAACGTTCGCATTTTATGGCGGTATGAGTATAATGCACGCGGTATTATTTTATGAATTACTGAGTTTACTAACCAAATAGTTGTTACCGAGGAGGACACTAAATGCAAGTTGCATTAGTCGGGTTAGGCGTTATGGGCAAAAACCTTGCCTTAAACATGATTGAAAAAGGCATAACATTAGTCGCATATGATAAAAATCCACATGCGGGTGAAGAGTTATTAAGTTGTGCTAAATCGCAAGGCATGGCCGATAGACTTCATATTGTTTCTGATTTAGGAGACATGGTAAGGCGTTTAGAAGCACCTCGCTCTATTTTATTATTAGTGCCTGCGGGCGAATTGGTTGATGCTGTATGTAATGAGCTTGTTGAAGCTGGCGTACAGTGTAACGATATGATTGTAGATTGTGGTAACAGTAACTACAAAGACGGCATTAACCGTAAACTTAAGTATCAAAACAAATTTGAATTTGCCACCATGGGTATTTCTGGCGGTGCCGAAGGCGCACGCCATGGTCCTGCAATGATGGCAAGTGGTTCAGAAGGCGGTTGGGAGCGAATTGAACCGTGGTTTGAAAAAGTAGCAGCTAGTTACAATGGCGAGTCGTGTTTTGCCCGCGTGGGTCAATCAGCCAGTGGTCACTTTGTAAAAATGGTTCATAACGGCATTGAGTATGCAATCATGCAGCTTATTGCAGAAGTGTATCAATTACTGCGTATTGGCACCGGTCGCTCACCTAAAGAAGTGGCTGAAATTTTTGATGACTGGTCTACCGGTCACTTAAACAGCTATTTACTTGCTATTTCTAGTCATATTTTGTCTCTTGAAAATACCAAGCAAAAACCGCTGGTTGATTTAATTGATAACAAAGTAGGTGCAAAAGGCACAGGCCTTTGGACTGCACAAAATGCACTTGAATTAGGTATTGCAGTTCCTTCATTGGTTGCTGCGGTGCAAGCTCGTCACTTAACCAATGTATGTGACACTACCGCTGCGCAAGAGATGACGTATGCTGCTAAAGCGACCAACAAAGTTGATGTCGACCTTGAAGAGCTAAAAGATGCATTCACATTGGCGAGTTTATTAGCGTATCGCCAAGGTTTAGCATTAATAAAAGGGGCGTCTCGCACTCACCAGTGGAAAGTCGATTTGTCTAAAACTCTGCAAACATGGCGTGCTGGTTGTATTATTCGTGCTGATTATTTAGATAGCGTTGCTCAAGGTGTTGAATACATTGATACACTTGAAAACGAATCCAATGCGCTACGTAAAGTAACTGGGCAAGCAATCATGACCGGTTTAGCGTTCCCTGTACTTGCATCCACTCAAACGTATTTAGCAACATTAACTACACCAAGTAATGGGCACTTAGTGCAAGCTCAGCGTGATTACTTTGGTGAGCATGGTATTAAAACTCACTCAGGTGAAGTGTGTCACTTAACCGATTTAGTGAGCATAGACGCAAAAGTAAGATAATTACCGCGTTTATAAAATAATAAAGGCACGCTGTTTAGCGTGCCTTTTGCGCTTTGGTAACACAAATTAGCGGCTTAATTCACCGCGTAAATTGTCTTGCATTAAATGGCGAATCGTTTCAATTTCTAGGTTTTGGCTAAACAAATAATGCAGCTTTGTTAAACACGCCTCTAGTGTCATGTCGTAGCCACTTATTACACCAATATTTAATAGCGCGTTACCCGTAGCATAGCCGCCCATATTTACATGGCCTTTTAAACACTGCGTTAAATTAACAATAACCATGCCGCGTTTACTTGCCTCACT
Organism: Pseudoalteromonas sp. P1-13-1a; assembly: GCF_001401875.1. Taxonomy (NCBI): domain Bacteria; kingdom Pseudomonadati; phylum Pseudomonadota; class Gammaproteobacteria; order Alteromonadales; family Pseudoalteromonadaceae; genus Pseudoalteromonas; species Pseudoalteromonas sp. P1-13-1a. The sequence continues at coordinate 37,666 of NZ_LKDV01000033.1, forward strand.
TAGTACGTCTAAAAAGTCAGGGTCTTGTGGGGCATTACCTACACCAAAGCTAAGCAATACCAGTGCTTTTATATTATCATTCACCAAACTTTTAACCACGTCTTTGCTAATGCCAGGGTATAAATAAAGGACACCAATGGGCTGGGGTGTAATGGTGGTTACCTGTAGTTCGTTTTCTACGTAAGGACTAAGTTGACCTTTAATTAGCTGAATATTTATACCAGATAACGCTAAAGGCTCTAGATTAGGCGATGCAAACGCATTAAAGCCATCAGCATGAGCTTTAGTGGCTCGGTTACCTCTAAATAATTGGTTATTAAAAAATAAGCTTACTTCAGCTATCGGGTAATTAGCCGCTAAAAACATGGCGTTTAATAAGTTAACTTGGCCATCAGAGCGTAATTGCGATAAAGGAATTTGCGAGCCTGTAACAATAACGGGTTTAGTTAAGTTTTCGAACATGAACGACAGGGCTGAGGCTGTATAAGCCATTGTATCGGTGCCATGCAGTACCACAAAACCATCGTAATCGTGGTATTTGCTTTTAATGTCATCAGCTATAAGTTGCCAGTGCGCCGGTGACATATCTGAGGAATCGATTAATGGGCAGTATTCGTGAATATCAAAAAGAGGCATTTCTTCACGGTTAAATTCTGCGTTATTGACCACTGTTTCTGTTAAAAAACCTTCAGCAGGAATGTATCCTCGGCTCGATTTTTTCATCCCTATGGTGCCGCCAGTGTATGCGATATAAATGCGTTTACGTTTCATAAAAAAGCCCAGTAAAAAAACTGGGCTTAGTATAACGTTAAGTTGTTTTAAATACAGCTGCTTATGTAAATACGTGCACTTTTATTGTGCAACGCTACACACTAAACAACGTGCGTATACACCTTGCGGATCGTTATAATCTTTAAGATCAGCTACTTCACTACTTAGACGCTTTATCACCGTATTAATGTTCGCTTGTGTGGCTAACACCGAGGTGGTATTTGTATTTAAACCAAGCATAGATTTAACCGATGCACTGCCAAAAATATCTTGCAGCATTTTTTCTTGTGGGCTCAGGTCTTGCTTAATCGTTTTCACTTCGTAGTGATTTAGTTTTGCAAGTGCTGCAGCGGCATCAATCGCATCTTGTTTATCGCCAAGCTTATCAACTAGGCCAAGCTCTTGTGCTTGTGAAGCTATCCATACACGCCCCTGTGCAATTTTATCAACTTGCTCTGGTGTCATATTGCGCGCGTCAGCTACCACATCTAAAAAGCGCCCATACGCTTCTTCGACACTCATTTGAATAACTTGCGCCATTTTTTCATTAAGAGGGCGAGTAATAGAAAATCCAGCCATTTCTGTTGTGGCAACACCATCTGAGTACACACCAATTTCAGATAACGTATCTTCAAAAGTCATGAAGGTGCCAAACACGCCTATAGAGCCGGTGATGGTGCTTGGAGCTGCCCAAATTTCGTTAGCTGCTGAGGCAATCCAATAACCACCAGATGCGGCGACTGAGCTCATTGATGCTATAACGGGTTTACCTGCGGCTTTAAGTGCTAATACTTCAGCGCGAATAACCTCAGAGGCAAACATGCTGCCGCCACCCGAATCAATACGTAAAACAACAGCTTTTACTTTATCATCAAGGCGTGCTTTACGAAGTAAAGCTGCGGTTGAGTCACCGCCAATTTCACCTGCTTTGCGCTCACCGTCAACTATGGTGCCTTTTGCAACAACCACAGCTACTTTTTCTGTAATTGGGTTATCAAATTCGATAGGGGGCTTAACTAAGCTTAAGTACTCCCGAAAAGACACTTGCTTAAATGTTTTACCGTCTTCTTGTGCGCCAACTAAATCAATGAGTTGTTGGCGAATTTGCTGAGTTGTTTTAAGCGAATCGACCCATTGATGGTCGAGGGCATATTTACCTGCATCGCCATTTGCAGCCTTCATTTTAGCAAGGTAAGCATCCATGGTTTCGTCAAAGTTAGATTCATCAAAAGGGCGCACTGCAGCAACATCTTGCTTATATTCGCTCCATAACGCACCAAGCCAAACACGGTTAGCTTCTTTAGCTGCATCAGACATATCGTTACGAATAAACGGCTCTACCGCCGACTTAAATGTGCCAACACGGAATATATGCTGTGTTACTTTAAGTTTTTCGAGTGCATCTTTAAAGTAGAGTGGATACATTCCATAGCCTTCAATAGCTACCGAACCATATGGATGCATTGCAATTTCATCGGCGTGCGAGGCAATATAATATTGCGATTGAGTGTAATAGTAGCCTGATGCAATCACTTTTTTACCCGCTAGCTTAAAGGCATCTAACGATTTAGTAATACGCTTTAACTTGTTTAAGTGGGCTTTAGGCATTTCTTGTAAATCAAGTAATATAACGCTGATGCGCTCGTCTTGAGTGGCTTCATCAATTACTTTAACTACATCATCAAGCAAAATTTCGCTAGGTGCTTCTGAACTTGATGTTGCATCGTTAATGGCTGCTTCAACTGGGTCTATGTATGTTTTTTCTTCTACAATAGGCCCATTAAGATTAAGCCTAAGTACAGAGCCATCTTCTACAATTATTGTATCGTCATCATTTGAAAGTGACATAAAAAACACAACAACCAGTAATAAAAACAAAATGTTGAGTATTAAACGACGAGAAAAGTTGATTCCAGCCCAAATACCTCTAAATACCTTTGCTATCAAAATAGCTCCTTAATTTGGTACAGCTAATACATTAGTTCCATCTTAGCCTAGAATAAAAATAATTTTAACTGCTAAATCGTAACGAAGTGTTTATAAGGTTACATAAATATACGTTTTTAATAGTATTTTTAATTAAATGCAGGCACATATTGCTAATTACTTGCCATTAAAGCAAAATTAGCTAATGTATACAGGTTAGACCAGTTAACGGGGCACAGGATGTTAGAACAACAATTAGAATTAAAACACACACAATTACGAAACCGCTTAGTAATGGGCTCAATGCATACAGGCCTTGAAGAAGGGTGGCATAACCGAAAAAGATTAAGTGCCTTTTATGAGGCGCGCGCTAAAGGTGGCACGGCCATGATCATTACGGGTGGGTACAGCCCTAACTTGCGTGGCAAATTAACGCCTATTTCTTCATCATTTAATAGTTATTATGATGTATTTAAACACCGTGCATACACAGGCGCCGTTCACAAACATGGTGGAAAAATATGTTTGCAGCTTTTACACGCTGGTCGATACGCTTATCACCCGTTTAACCAAGCACCTAGTGCTATCCAAGCGCCTATAAATCCGTATAAGCCTAAACAAATGTCGTTAAGCTCAATTAAAAAAACGATAAAAGACTTTGCTCACTCTGCTTATATGGCAGAAAAAGCGGGTTACGATGGTGTGGAAATAATGGGCTCTGAAGGCTACTTAATTAACGAGTTTATGGCGCCACACACCAATAAGCGAGATGACGAGTTCGGCGGCAGCCTAGAAAATAGAATGCGATTAGCGCTTGAAATAGTGAAAGCCGTTAGAGCGAAAGTATCTGATACGTTTTTAATTATTTTTAGATTATCTGTTATGGATCTTATCCCGAATGGCTCAACCCCTGATGAGGTGACTATTCAGGCTAAAGCACTTGAGCAAGCTGGTGTTGATATTTTTAATACCGGCATTGGGTGGCATGAAGCACGCGTGCCGACAATTGCCAGTATGGTGCCACCAGGCGCATTTAAAGAAGCGTCAAAACGATTAAAGTCGGTAGTGAATGTACCTGTTATAGCTGTAAACCGTATCAATACACCGGATATAGCCAACCAAATTCTAAACGATGATGAAGCCGATTTAATTTCAATGGCACGTCCTTTATTGGCCGATCCTGAATTTTTTAACAAATACCAAAATCAGCAAACTAAACAAATAAATATTTGTATTGGCTGTAACCAAGGCTGTTTAGATCACGTATTCAAAAATAAACGTGCAACCTGTTTAGTCAACCCACAAGCTGCTTTTGAACTTGATTACCCTCTAGATAAAGCTTCTAAAGCTAAAAATGTATTTGTGGTTGGTGCGGGTCCTGCAGGGCTTTCGGCAAGTTGTTATTTGGCTCAAAAAGGGCACACAGTAACGCTTATCGATCAAAAAACACAAATGGGTGGCCAATTCAATTTAGCCATGCAAATACCTGGTAAAGAAGACTTCAATCATACGCTAAGCTATTTTACCAATGAACTTGAAAGGCTTAACGTAAATGTTGAGCTTGGAAAAGCCTACGATGATTCAATGTTGCAAAAATACGATGACATCGTATTTGCTACAGGTGTTCGCCCCCGTGAAGCATCAATTGAGTGCAGTGATGATAAACGCGTATTTGCCTATGATGAAGTGATTCGCGGTGAAGTAGAGCTTGGTAAATCAATCGCCATTTTAGGCGCCGGCGGTATTGGCTTTGATATGGTTGCTTTTTTAAGCGAGCACAAATCGCAAACTATTCCTGAGTTTAAAAAGCAGTGGGGTATTGAGTGCGAGGCACAGCCACATAAAGACGAGCGACAGTTATATATGCTAAAACGCAGTGCAGGGCGCTTTGGTAGCGGACTAGGTAAAACCACAGGTTGGATACATCGTCAGGTTGCTAAGCAGCATGGTGTTAAACAAATTGCTGATTGCCAATACCATAGTTTTGATAAGAACGGCCTTACAATTACTGTTGCAGGTGAAAAACAAGTATTACCTGTCGATACGGTTATTGCGTGTATAGGCCAAGTTTCTAATAATGAAGTGCTTGAGCAACATCGCGAAAATGCAAAAGTACATGTTATTGGTGGCGCAAAATTAGCTGCAGCAATTGATGCCAAGCGTGCAATTTTTGAAGCGCTTCAAGTGGCCAGAGCTATTTAACAGTGTTAATAAAATGAAATAATTTACAATGGTCTCGGGTCTGGTAAGTATAGAGTTCATTACAAAATATACTGACAAAGCAGGCCACACATGAGTAAATTATTTTTTTTGTATAATAAAATTATGGGTAATCTATCCTATGCCGACGGATTACCCGCATTACTATTTCGTTTAATCTTAGCCCCTGTAATGATTATTGCGGGCTTCAATAAATTAGCCTTAAGTGGAGAAACTGACGGCTTTTTTAGCTATTTTCTTGCTGATGCAAGTGTTGTGCAATGGTTTGGAAATAGTGAATGGGGCTTAGGGTTACCCTTTCCTGATTTACTGGCTTTTTTGGCTGGGTGGAGTGAATTTTTAGGCGGATGGTTTTTATTATTTGGGTTATTTACTCGCTTAGTGAGCATTCCGCTTATGTTTACAATGGTTGTGGCAGCAACAACTGTGCATTGGCATAATGGTTGGTTTGCTATAGCGCCATCAAACCCTACGACCAGCTCGGCTCAAGTACTTGATTGGTTAGCGATACCAGGGGCAAAAGAAAGCCTTGAAAACTCACTAGAAGTACAAGAGCGTATAAGTAAAATTAGGGACATAGTTAAAGAGCACGGATTTACAGATTACTTATATGAAAAAGGTAAACCTTCCATAATAAATAACGGTATCGAATTTTCTGCTATTTATTTTGCCATGTTACTAGGCTTGTTTTTTGTAGGTGGCGGTCGCTACGTCAGTGTTGATTATTGGCTAAGGCGTGCAGTAGTAAAACAGTAGCAAGCAAATTGGTTTAAAAAGGGCGTATAAATATTTTTTATACGCCCTTTTTGTTTGTAACGCGTGTTAAGTGTATAGCGCCTCTCTCGTATTTAAACAGGGGGATCTGAATATCATTTAACACAGTAAGGGCGCTTTAATACGAAGGGGGTAGTATGATTTTAATAAAATTGATAATTAAGCAGAGTTTATTTATTAAAGGCATAAATGGTACTCTAACGTTTTGAATTATGAGAGTACGCTATGGATGCTATTGAGCTTTTACTAACCCGCCAATCAGACGCTAAATTAACTGCCCCAGGGCCAAATTCAGAGCAACTCGATATTATAAAGCAAGCTGCATTACGGGTGCCTGATCACGGATGTATAGCACCTTGGGAGTTTATTGTAGTGCAGGGCGATGCTCGCCAAAAGCTTGGAGAAATATACTATCAAAGTGCCGTTGCTGAGCAGCAAGAAGAAAAAGTGATTAAACGCGCAAGAGAGCTTGTACTGCGCGCACCAATGATCATCATTGCTATTGCAAAGTATCAAGCCCATCCAAAAGTGCCGCGTATTGAGCAAGTACAAAGCGCCGGTTGCAGTGTACTTGCAATGCAGCAAGCCGCTTTTGCACAAGGTTTGGGTGGTGTATGGCGAACAGGCTATTTTGCCCAAAGCACTGCTGTAAAAAATGCTCTTAATTTAGACGAACAAGATGAAATTGTAGGGTATTTGTATCTTGGTACTCCAGAGGTTGAGTGCAAAAAGCCAGCTAAACATAAACCAGAGGACTACTTCACCGATTTGTAATTAATATTGAACTAGTGCAGCTTCGTGCAGTCATATAGCATTAAGGTTGCTGCTGTTAAGCTCGCCCTTTTTGATTTAGCTGTGAGAAGCGCACGGAAGCAATATTAGGTTAACTTTTTCTTCTTCAGTTTGTTTTTTAATCGGTTGTTTTTTGCTAAAGTATGGAAAGTCTTAATAAAAATAACGATAAAGAAGACGAAAACGATGGGAAATTTATTTTTACAAGAAAAAGAGAATTGGCTGGCATGGTCAATTTGGGGAATAGTAGGTGCTTTTGTTACACTGTACGTTGCAATGAGTACCAATACTGCACATTTTATTGCAGGCTCTGCCATGGGAATGCTTGTTTTATTGACATGGTGGATGCAGCAGACTAAACGATTCGATTTTGGCCGGGCATTTAAAATTTGTTTTTATGTGTTGTTGCTAAGTGTATTGCCTGCGTTTTTATTTGTGGTTGTACCGAGTGATGATTTAAACCGTTTTGATCTAATATTTCAAAGCGTTACATTTTTAGCGCTTAGTTTATTACTGTGTTTGATTTGCTCGTGGATTGCACGCAGACCAAAGCAATACTACTAATAGACTAATGAGCAACCTAGGTTTTTAGTTGTTTTTGGTGTTTTTTTGAAGCAAATGCCTTTTTTAGCTAATTATTTATATTTAGCTCTTTACAAGTTGCTCAATACCCCCTATTATTCGCGCCGTACGGAGAGATGGCAGAGTGGTCGAATGCACCGGTCTTGAAAACCGGCATAGGTTTGTAGCCTATCTAGGGTTCAAATCCCTATCTCTCC
>NZ_LKDV01000034.1:0-44775 GCF_001401875.1 Pseudoalteromonas sp. P1-13-1a
GGTGCGGAAGGAGAGACTTGAACTCTCACATCCTAAGATACTGGAACCTAAATCCAGCGCGTCTACCAATTCCGCCACTCCCGCATTTTCACTTTGAATAATCAAAGGAAGGTAGTTATTTTAAGCTCTTTATTGAGCAACAAAAGAAAATGGTGGCTAAGACGGGATTTGAACCTGTGACCCCATCATTATGAGTGATGTGCTCTAACCAGCTGAGCTACTTAGCCATCTCTTTTGTTATCACTTCATCGCTGAGTGCGGGGCGTATTATGCTGATATGACCCAAATCCGTCAACACCTTTTTTGCAAAAAAACACTTAACAGGGTTTGTTTGCAGGAAAATTAAGCTAAGAGACTAAATTTTAATAAAATTGCTGTTTTTTTAACTGCAAATCAACTGCCAAAGTACACTAAGTAATAACAACTTAAAACCGTTAATACAAAAATTGCTGAGTATTTCAGTAGTCGTTTTGCGATCAAGACGTATTAAAGCCTAAGTTTATTGCGTATTTTAGCTATTGAATGAAGCTATGATACTTAACAACTAGGCTATGTAATCATTTTAAGCAGGCATAAGCTGCGCTAATTGCGCTAAAAGTTACATATGAATCACCGTGGCGACAGTTGGTAGGGCAATTTGCTTATTATAGATACGTATTTCTCACGTCAAATAGAGTATTTAACATAGCTCGTTAGTAAAATAGTAAATCGTAACAATACTTAATCATTTTGCGGACTAAATGTGTTGCTATCTGTGTTAACAAATTCTCTTTTAGAGCAACTAAATAGAATTTTTTGCCTAGCTATTAACACGTTTATCCATCCTCAAAATAGATCTCTTAACTAAGCAAAGTGGTATAAAAAGCCAAAAGTGATTAAGGCCGTTTAATTTTTGGATAAAACCTTACTTGTTACAGGCATAAAAAAACCCGCATTAAGCGGGTTTTTATAAACAGGTTGTTTAAGTGTAATTATACGTTAAACAAGAAGTTCATTACATCGCCATCTTTAACAATGTACTCTTTACCTTCTTGACGCATTTTACCTGCTTCTTTAGCGCCACCTTCGCCGTTAAAGGCAATGTAGTCGTCATAAGCAATGGTTTGTGCACGAATAAAGCCACGTTCAAAGTCGGTGTGAATTTTACCAGCCGCTTGCGGTGCTGTTGCACCGACTGGAATAGTCCAAGCGCGTACTTCTTTTACACCTGCAGTGAAGTAGGTTTGCAAATGTAGTAGCTCGTATCCACCACGAATTACTCGGTTTAGGCCTGGTTCGTCTAAGCCTAGGTCAGCCATAAATTCAAGCTTGTCTTCTTCATCTAGTTCAGAAAGCTCAGACTCAATTGCTGCACACACCGGAATAACAACCGCGTCTTCAGACTTTGCAATAGCGCGCACACGATCAAGGTGTGGATTATTTTCAAAGCCATCTTCAGCTACGTTAGCTATGTACATGGTAGGTTTAATAGTTAAGAAGTTAATTGAGCTAATTGCTGCTTTTTCTTCTTTAGTAAGCTCTAAAGAACGAAGTGTTAAGCCTTCGTCTAAATGTGCTTTAACTTTTTCAAGTACTGCATTTTGCTCTTTAGCGTCTTTATCGCCGCCTTTTGCTTTTTTAGCATTACGGAAAATGGCTTTATCAGCACTGTCCATATCGGCAAGTACTAATTCGGTATTGATAACGTCAATATCGTCAGCAGGGTCAATAGTGCCTGCAACGTGGATTACGTTTTCGTCTTCAAAACAGCGAACTACATGGCCAATTGCATCCGTTTCACGGATGTTTGCTAAAAATTGGTTTCCTAAACCTTCACCTTTTGATGCGCCTTTTACTAAACCAGCAATATCAACAAATTCCATACTAGTAGGTAGAATACGTTGAGGATTTACAATTTTTGCTAGCTCGTCTAAGCGAGGATCGGGTACCGGTACTACACCTGTGTTAGGTTCGATGGTACAAAAAGGAAAGTTAGCGGCTTCAATACCCGCTTTAGTTAGTGCATTAAAAAGCGTTGATTTACCAACATTAGGCAAGCCAACGATGCCACATTTAAAACCCATAGTAAGATACCTTGTTAAGATTCGTTTAAACGATTATGGTTTAAAAGAATGTAGTCTGTTTTGTGCTTTTAACACACCATCTTTTGCAAGTATTTCCATACAACGAACTGCTTCATCAACCGCTGCATCCATTTTTTCTTGGTCTTCTTTGGGGGCTTTTCCAAGCACCCAACCTGTGACCATTTCACGATGCCCTGGATGACCGATACCTATGCGTAAGCGCATAAAATCTTTTTGGTTTGCCATTTTTGCAATAATGTCTTTTAAGCCATTATGACCGCCATGGCCGCCGCCTTTTTTAAGTTTGGCAACGCCTGGGTCTAAATCCATTTCGTCATGGGCAACGAGTATGTTTTCCACGGGGATTTTGAAAAAATTGGCTAAACTACCGACCGCTTTACCACTTAAGTTCATGTAGGTGGTGGGGATCAATAATTTGAATTCTTGGCCCTGGATGATCACTTTGCCAGTTAGGCCGTGATATTTAGGATCGTGTTTGAGCGTGCAGTTGTAGCGTGCTGCGAGTTCTTCAATAAACCAAGCACCTGCATTGTGGCGTGTGTTTGCGTATTCGGGGCCTGGATTAGCCAGGCCCACAAGCATTTGAATAGAATTCAAGGTGCAAGACCTTAAATATTATTCAGCAGCGTCTGAAGCTTCTTCTTCAGCTGGAGCTGCTTTGTTAGCTTTGATAGTTACTACTGACAGGTCGTGGCCTTCGCCTTTACCTAGCTCAACAGACTGAACGCCTGCAGGAAGCTCAAGGTCAGAGATGTGAACTGAATCACCAACTACTAAGTTAGAAACGTTAACTTCAACGAATTCTGGTAACGCTTTAGGAAGACAAGAAATCTCAACTTCAGTTAACTGGTGAACAACAGTTGCGCCAGCTTTAGTTACTACTTCTTCACCGATGAAGTGAAGAGGAACTTTAGTTACTAGTTTGTGAGTTGCATCTACACGTTGGAAATCAAGGTGAGTGATTTTTGGCTTGAATGGGTGACGTTGAATATCTTTTAAGATAGCTTCAACAGACTCGCCGCCAACATTTAGCGTAAGAATGTGCGTGTAAAAACCTTCGCTTTCTTGTGCTTTGATCATGTCTTTATGAGCAAGAGTAAGCGATACCGCTTCTTTATCTGCACCGTAAAGGATAGCAGGTACTTTGTCTTCGCGACGTAGGCGGCGGCTCGCACCAGTACCAGTTTCTACGCGAAGTTCAGCGTTGTAAGTATAAGTTTCGTTAGACATAATGTCTCCAATAATTAAAAGTGTTAGGGCCTTTGCGACCAAGGTCCCTACCCAAAAGGCGCGCTATCATAACACCACCCCCCGATAAAATAAACAACACATACAAAAAAAGCGCCAAAAGGCGCTTACATGTTCAAGCAGATGCGTGATTTTAGTGTTCAAACATCGCTGAAATAGATTCTTCATTGCTGATGCGACGAATTGTTTCGGCCAACATGTCAGCAAGTGTCAGTACTTTTACTTTATCAAGCGCTTTTAATTCATCAGATAACGGGATTGAGTCAGTTACAATTACTTCATCGATTACTGAGTTACGGATGTTCTCTGCGGCTTTGCCCGATAAAATAGGGTGTGTTGCATAGGCAAATACGCGTTTAGCACCATGTTCTTTAAGTGCTTCTGCGGCTTTACATAAGGTACCACCGGTATCAATCATATCATCTACAATAATACAGTCGCGCCCTTCAACATCACCAATAATATGCATTACTTGAGAAACGTTTGCTTGCGGGCGACGTTTATCAATAATAGCAAGGTCTGTATCGTGAAGTAGTTTTGCAATAGCGCGGGCACGCACTACACCACCAATATCTGGTGATACTACAACAACGTCTTCAAACTCACGCTCTTCCATATCTTCAAGTAGTACAGGGCTACCAAATACGTTATCTACTGGTACATCAAAGAAGCCTTGGATTTGCTCGGCGTGTAAATCAACCGTAAGAACGCGGTCAACACCTACACTTGATAAGAAATCGGCAACAACTTTAGCGGTAATTGGAACGCGCGCAGAACGTACTCGACGGTCTTGACGTGCATAACCAAAATAAGGAATAACGGCCGTAATACGACCTGCTGATGCACGACGTAGAGCATCAACCATAACAATAAGTTCCATTAGGTTATCGTTAGTAGGGGCACAGGTTGATTGCAAGATAAAAACATCCGAGCCACGAACATTTTCATTTATTTGAACACTGATCTCACCGTCGCTAAAACGGCCAACAACAGCATCGCCTAATTCAATATACAAACGTTTTGCAACTTTTTGAGCTAACTCAGGTGTTGCGTTACCAGCGAAGAGCTTCATGTCAGGCACGGTAGGGTTCCTCAGGCACTGAATTTTTGGACTAACGGGTAAATAGGTAAAACCTACTACGCGTTAACTTATGATTACTTGTACGTTACTTCATTGATCGAATATGGCGGCAAGCTCCGTATGAGCAGGTGAGACATTTGTGCTTGAAGCAACAAAACCCTGCCAAGTATGGGGGAGGTTATCAAGTACATCTTGTGCTTGAACTTGGCTAGCAAATTCGACAAAACAACATGAACCTGTTCCGGTCATCTTCGACGGGGCGTATTTTAGCAACCACTGCAGGGTTTTTTCAACCTCGGGGCAGAGCTTTTTAACTAAAGGCTCACAATCATTGGTTAATTTGTGGGTTCGCCAATCACCTGAAATTTTTGGTGTGTCGCGTTTTAAATCTGGATGGGTGAATATTTTAGCGGTACTTACATGTTGATTAGGGTGTACTACACAATACCATTTTTGCGCTAATTCTACTTCCACCAACTGTTCGCCAATACCGTGCGCTATGGCGCTTTTACCACGAATAAATACCGGTACGTCGGCACCTAATTGCAAGCCTAGGTTGGCTAATTCATCGATGCTTAGCTGAGTATCCCACATTTTATTAAGCGCAAGTAACGTGGTGGCAGCATCTGACGAACCGCCACCAACACCGCCGCCCATAGGCAGGCGTTTAATTAGATTTATTTTCACACCTGATGAAATACGACAATGTTTTTTAAGTAATAAAGCAGCTTTATAGATGAGATTATCGCAATCTGCTATGTCTTTAGTATCACCCGTTACTAAAATAGTAGCGCTTTCATTAGCAGAAAATTCGAGTGTGTCTCCAAAATTTAAAAAGGTGAATAAAGTTTCTAGTTCGTGATAGCCATCATCACGACGCGCGTTGATGTGTAAAAATAAGTTGAGTTTTGCCGGCGCAATGACCGAAAAAGCCGTTTGAGTATTCATGCTTAATTAAACTGCCAATTGTAGAGTTGAATTTTGATTTTAATTTGCTGGTGTTTTAGCGTGACGTTGCCGGGGACCCAAAAGCCACCTTGCTGTTTATAGTTTGAATACGTTATTTGCCATTTTTTATTCGTGTTATCGTACCAGATAACTTGTTGTGCACGGCCAAGTTCGTCTACTTTTAATGTTTGTGAGGTTAACGTGCCTTTTAACCAGTTATCAGCGTTATCAACAGGTAAATCAAAACCGGTTAAGCGTTTTAATAATAACGCAGCGTTAGTATCCGTGTATGTTTTATCGTCGTAATCAAGTAGCGCACCTGTGCGAGTTTGTTTTAACGACAATATACGTGTACCAATAAACGTAGTGAGCACTAAGTTGTTTTGTTTTTCGTCTTGTTGCCAATTTAAGTTTGCAGATTGTCGCTCATCAGGACTTATAAACGCTAACTTACCTTGAGCTTGCCAGGTTTTTTGCGCCGCTAAGCGAGGTTTCCAATCATCGTAAAGCGTTGTTTTTGTATCAATTTTGTGGGCGCAGCCCGCTAAAAACAGAAAAAGAGTGAATAAAATTAAATAATGTCTAATCAAATGTTGTTCCTTACTTTCCATATTCCGCTGATTTTTGGTAAAATTGCCGCCTTTAAAGTAGGGCGCAGCAATATTTGGCAAATATGACCATCATAGCACTTGGTATTAATCACAAAACCGCATCCGTAGAATTACGTGAAAAAGTGGCTTTTTCGCCTGAGCAAATGTCTGAGGCGCTCCAGCAATTAAGCGGTCATGCCGACTTTAACGAAGCCGTTATTGTATCTACCTGTAACCGTACCGAAATCTATTGTAGCCTTGAGCAGTCAAATTCCCAAGCATTGCTAGCGTGGCTTGCCAGTTTCCATGGCCTGGATGAACATGAACTGAGCAAAAATATATATTGCCACCAAGGTGATGCTGCTATTAATCATTTAATGCGTGTTGCGTGCGGCTTAGATTCATTGGTATTGGGTGAGCCGCAAATTTTAGGGCAAATTAAGCAAGCTTACCATAGCGCTAAAACACATGATGCTGTAGGCGTTAAGTTTGATAGGTTGTTTCAAAAAACCTTTTCGGTCGCTAAGCAGGTTCGTACTGACACCGATATTGGTGCTAGTGCTGTGTCGGTGGCGTTTGCTGCGGTTAATTTAGCAAAACATATTTACGGCAAGCTTGATAAAACCAATGTGTTATTAATTGGTGCCGGCGAAACAATAGAGCTTGTCGCTAAACATTTATACCAAAATGAGCCGCAACAAATTACGGTTGCCAATAGAACCATTGAGCGTGCACGCGGTTTGGCACAAGAAGTGTCGGCCGATGTGATTGCGCTGGCGCAGTTACCTGAACGTTTGCACAAAGCCGATATTGTTATTAGCTCAACAGCCAGTACGTTACCAATTATAGGTAAAGGGGTAGTAGAGCAAGCATTAAAACAGCGCCGCCATAAGCCTATGCTGTTTATTGATATAGCTGTACCGCGCGATATAGAAAGCCAAGTAGGCGAGCTTGATGCGGCCTATTTATATTCCGTTGATGACTTACAAGCCATTGTAAGTGAGAATATGGCCGCGCGTGAACAGGCAGCACAGCAAGCACAATTAATAATAAGCGAGCGCGTAAAAGAATTTGAAATGTGGGTTCGCTCTCTCGATTCGGTTGACTTAATTCGTCACTACCGAAACGACGTACAAACCATTAAGTCTGAACTTGTTGAGCGGGCGGTTAGTCAGCTAAATACAGGTAAAGATGCAGAAAAAATTATATTAGAGTTGGCCAATAAATTAACCAACCGCTTAATGCACGCGCCTACCCGTGCAATTCAAGATGCGGCTAAAAAAGGTGAAGTGGCTCAACTAACTCAGTTGAAAAAAATGTTAGGTATTGATCAGGAATAACAGTTAAATGAAAGAGTCTGTATATCGTAAATTAGAAACCTTAGTAGAACGCTACGAAGAAGTACAAGCGCTACTGAGCGATCCGTCGGTCATTAGTGATCAAAACCGCTTTCGTGCTCTTTCAAAAGAATACTCTGAGCTTGAAGAAATTGTAAAAACATTTTTAGCATACCAACAAGCACAAGACGACGTCGCCACTGCTGAAGAAATGCTAAAAGATTCAGATCCCGATATGCGTGAAATGGCGCAAGAAGAATACAAAGAAGCTAAAGCGCAAATTTTATCGTTAGAAGATGAGCTACAAGTGCTTATGCTTCCTAAAGATCCTAAAGATAACAACAATGTATTTTTAGAAGTACGTGCCGGTACTGGTGGTGACGAAGCGGCTATTTTTGCAGGCGATTTATTTAGAATGTACAGCCGTTACGCTGAAACACAAAAATGGAAAGTGGAAGTGGTAAGCACCAATGAAGGTGAACACGGCGGCTACAAAGAAGTTATCGCAAATATTAGCGGCGAAGGCGTGTACGGTAAGCTTAAGTTTGAATCGGGCGCTCACCGTGTACAACGTGTACCAGAGACTGAATCGCAAGGGCGTGTACATACCTCTGCGTGTACGGTAGCAGTAATGGCTGAAATTCCAGAAGCAGAAGCCATTGAAATAAACACTGCTGATATAAAAGTAGATACATTTAGAGCCTCGGGTGCCGGTGGACAGCACGTAAATAAAACCGATTCTGCAATTCGTATTACTCATATTCCAACAGGTGTGGTGGTTGAGTGTCAGGATGAGCGTTCGCAACACAAAAACCGTGCTAAAGCGATGTCGGTGCTTTCTGCGCGCTTACAGCAGGCCGAAGATGAAAAACGCCAAGCCGAAGAAGCTTCTGAACGTCGTAATTTAGTGGGAAGTGGCGATCGCTCAGAGCGTATTCGTACTTACAACTACCCGCAAGGGCGTATTACCGATCACCGTATTAATTTAACGCTTTATCGCTTAAACGAAGTGGTAACTGGTGATTTAGGCGCAATTATTGACCCATTAATGCAAGAGCATCAGGCCGATTTACTTGCCGCCATGGGCGATGAGTAATTGTGAGTCACACTCTTGAGCAGGCAATCGCGGTTGGTGCAAACATACTTGCACCAACAAGTGACAGTGCCAAATTAGATGCACAAGTACTGTTATTACACGTTCTTCAAAAGCCTCGCAGTTATTTATTTACGTGGCCAGACAAGCCGCTTAGTAGCGATGAGCAGCGCCAATATGATGAATTTTGTCAGCGGCGCTTAAACGGTGAGCCCGTAGCGCATATTATTGGTGAGCGCGAATTTTGGAGCTTACCCCTAGAGGTAAATGCCACGACGCTTATTCCTAGACCGGATACTGAAACCTTAGTTGAACACGCTTTAGAGCTTGCCATGCCTGAGCAAGCTAAAGTGCTTGATTTAGGCACTGGGACTGGCGCTATTGCACTTGCACTGGGCAGTGAAATGCCAAAGTGGCATATTACCGCAGTAGACAAAGTAGCAGATGCAGTGGCCTTAGCGACGCGTAATCAGCAGCGTTTAGCGATTAATAATGTGCAAGTTAAGCAAAGTAACTGGTTTAGCGCGCTGAAAAATGAGCAGTTTAATTTAATTGTTACCAACCCCCCTTACATTGAGCACGACGATAAGCATTTAAAAGAAGGGGATGTGCGCTTTGAACCGCTTTCTGCGTTAGTGGCCGATGAGGCTGGAATGGCTGATATAAAACAAATAATTACACAATCACGTGACTATTTGCTCGCGAGTGGCTATCTTTTAATAGAACATGGTTTTGAACAGGGTGAAGCTGTTCGACATTTGTTTGAGCAAATGGCGTATATAAATATTAAAACAGTAAAAGACTTGGGAAATAACGATCGTGTAACGCTCGCACAATGGCCTTAATTTGACAACAAACAGCCATGATGTGTGTTCTATAAATGCATTAAGGAACTTTTAATATGATGGGTGATTTTTTATTTTCAGATGAGCCAGAAGAGTTAGAAAGTGAAGTAGAGCTTGGCACTTGGAAAGTATTAATCGTTGATGACGAACCTGAAGTTCATGCTGTTACAAAGCTTGCGTTGAGTGATTTTGAATTTCAGAATAAACGTTTAGAGTTTTTAAGCGCATATTCGGGCGCTGAAGCAAAAGAATTAATAAATGCGCACCCAGATGCCGCTATTGTACTGCTAGATGTAGTAATGGAAACCGATGATGCCGGGTTGCAAGTTGCTAAATTTATCCGCGAAGAAGCTAACAATAATCATATTCGTATTATTTTAAGAACAGGTCAGCCAGGGCAAGCACCTGAACGTCAAGTTATTATTAATTATGATATTAATGATTACAAATCAAAAACAGAGTTGACAGCGCAAAAGCTGTTTACTGTTATTATGTCAAGCCTGCGCTCGTATCGCGATATTATTTCTATAGAACAATCTCGCGAAGGGCTTGAAAAAATCATTATTGCCTCGCGGGATATTTTTGCAACGCGTTCAATTGAGCAGTTTATGGAAGGAGTAATGCAGCAACTTACTTCTTTACTAGGCATTGCGGATCAAGCCGTTTATGCAACAACATTGGTTGCTCAAAATATTGAAGACAGTAGTAATGATAAGTTGATTGTTCGCTCTGCTACGGGAGAGTTTGAAAAAAGCGAAGGTAAAGTCTTAGATGATGTACTTCCTAGTGAGCAATTAGAAGCCTGCCATAAAGCACTTGAAGATAAGAGCATAATCTATAAAGACAACTATTTATTTGCTTATTGTAGCAGCGAGTACAATCATAATTCGATGCTATTTATATCGGGGATCCCTAAAAATATAACCGATACGCAACGTAATTTAATTGAGATTTTTTCTCAAAATGTACAACTTGCATTTGAGAACGTGCAACGCCAGCAAGGCTAGCTATTACTGTACATTAAAAAGCACATAGCGTTTGCAGCTATGTGCTTTTTGGTTTATAGGGCATAATAGCCGAGATAGTCCGTAGAGCATGTTGAACGTTAAACGGATTCTAATACCAATCCGCAATAATATCTAATCATTTTGCGGGGTTAAACGTGTCGCTATCTGCGTTAAAAAATTCTTATTTACGACTGCATGGATGCAGAAGGTAGAGCAATGCAGGAGCAATTGCCGAGAACAACTAAATAGCGAATTTTTTGTCTTGCTATCAACACGTTTTTCCATCCTCAAAATAGATCACTTACTTATGCGGATTGGTATAATAATTTTATTAAAACAAAAAGTACTGAGGCTTATGGATTATTTAGCAGTAAAACACTCACACATGGCAATTGCTATGCTAAGCGTTATTTTATTTTACATCCGCTCTTTTTCGCGTATGGGCAGTGGCAAGCTTGCCAAAAATAAATTGGTTTTTATTGGTAGTCACAGCATTGACACTTTGTTACTTATTTCTGCATTTACACTCGTATTTATGGCCAAAATAAACCCATTTGAGCAACTATGGTTATTAGAAAAAATAGTGCTTGTGGTGATTTACATTGCGATAGGTATTATTAGCGTTAAACAAACGAAAACACTGCCTAAAATTATGTATGTGGCGGTTAATACGGTGGTCATTTTAGCAATAGGGTATTTAGCAACGGCTAAATCGCCACTACTTTTATAAGAATTTCTGGTTAAGAGTCGGTGCGTGTATAATTTTTTAGACACGCACAGCACTCTAGACAAACGCTTTATTCTGCAAACGCCGCTCTGTATTTGCCAAATCCTTCACACTTTCACAAGCTACCGTGGCTGCCACTTTTTTGTAAAGCACATCACTATTCTTAATTTATAAGCCAAAGCTTTGCTGGATTGGTAACTATCCTTAAAATTAGGTAAACTATGCCTTCGTTTTTTAATAAATGTTGTAGTATTGATGACCACCCTCGGGTATGACGAACACGACGAATCTTATTTAGATGATACATATGATGAATTTACTCCACCGCCACTTTATCGGTGTATTAATGCAGAATCGAAATGGGACCCTCAAATAGACTTAGCACCTACTTTTTCTGTTTTAACTGACTTTGAACAGCAGATAAATGCATTGTGCGTTAAGCAAAAAGACCCTCACGATAGATTAGAAGCTTTACTCGATACTTTTTATAGCAAGTGGCTATTTAGTGCCTCAGGCTTAAAGGTGCCAGAGCATAAAATAAATAGTTTGAGTTACACACTCACCATGCGCAGCGGCTCTGTAACCACATTAGGAATTTTATTAACACACTTGCTTGAGCAAGCGCATTTAGACGCCAGTGTGTGTATTAATCAGGGCGATATTAGCGTGCATGTCGCTATAAGTGATGAAGAAGGCTACATTATTGAGCCGCGCAGTGGGCAACAAAGTTGGTACATCATTCCTGAAAATGCAGATGAAGAAAATGGCCAAGAGCAAGAGCCACTTGAACTTATCTATAACGATGAAGTTTATAAACTGTTTTTAGCGCAGCAAAAATGGTCGTTTATTAGCGAGAATAAATTTGGCCATGCTTTAGTTTGTGTTGAGTTGCTAATGGAGCTATTAGGCGATGACCCGTACGAGAGACGCGACAGAGGTTACTTACTCAACCAGTTAGATTGTCCTAAAATGGCACGCGATGATTTACAGTTTTTTATTGATGAGTGCCCGGACGATCCGGCAATCGAAATTATTCAGCATCAACTAGAAGAACTTGAAGATAATAATAAAACACACCATTAAGAATAGGAACAAATATGGCTGATACTCACACTGCATTAATTACTAATGATGCTGTTGTTCTGGGGTTGCTTGCTGTAATTTTAGGGTTTATTTTTAAAACCTCTAGCAGCGAAAACCCCAAACTAAAAGCATTTTATAAGTATGTACCGGCATTATTGCTGTGTTACTTTTTACCTTCTTTACTCAATACCTTTGGCATTGTTGATGGGCATAGCTCCAATATTTATTATGTTGCCTCGCGATATTTACTTCCTGCATGTTTAATTTTACTTACCATTAGTATTGATTTAAAAGCGATTATCAATTTAGGCCCCAAAGCGCTCATTATGTTTTTAGTGGGAACGCTGGGTATTGTGATAGGTGGACCTTTATCAATTTTAGTGGTGAGTGTATTTAGCCCTGATTTAGTAGGCGGCCACGGCCCAGATGCTGTTTGGCGTGGTATGACAACGGTTGCCGGCAGCTGGATTGGTGGCGGCGCTAACCAAGCTTCAATGAAAGAAATGTTTGAAGTGGGCGGCGATATTTTCTCGGTTATGGTGACCGTTGATGTGATTGTGGCGAATATTTGGATGGCTGTTTTATTACTAATGGCCGCAAACCATAAAAAAATTGATGCCGCAACAGGGGCTGATACAACCGCTATAGAAGATTTAAAAAGCCGTGTTGAGCAATACCATGCACAGCATGCTCGCATGCCGACACTTAATGACTACATGAACATTATTGCCATAGCATTTGGTATAACAGGGCTCGCTCATTTTTGTGCCGACTTTTTAGGGCCGTTTTTTGCAAACAATTATGCGTGGGCTAAAGAGTACAGCTTAAACAGTAAATTCTTTTGGCTAATTGTTATTTCAACCACGATTGGTATTAGTTTATCATTTACTAAAGTAAGACAAATAGAAGCGTTTGGCGCATCAAAAGTTGCTTCGAGCTTTTTATATATTTTAGTGGCATCAATTGGCTTACATATGAACGTAACCGCTATATTTAGTAACCCAGGATTATTTTTAATTGGGGCTATTTGGATGCTAACACACGCAAGTTTAATGCTGATTGTAGCCAAAGTAATAAAAGCCCCGTTATTTTATATGGCGGTGGGCTCGCAAGCTAACGTTGGCGGCGCTGCGTCGGCGCCTGTGGTGGCTTCTGCGTTTCACCCTTCGCTTGCGCCAGTGGGCGTTTTATTAGCTGTACTAGGGTATGGTGTAGGTACATATATGGCCTACATTTGTGGATTAATGATGCAAGCAGTTGCACCTTAAGGAATTTAAATGAACAACCAAGTAATTAATATTAATAACATTGAGCTGGCAAACGACAAACCATTTGTATTATTTGGTGGTATGAATGTTTTAGAGTCGCGCGATTTAGCAATGCGCATTGCAGAGCACTATGTAGAAGTAACGTCTAAATTAAATATTCCTTATGTATTTAAAGCCTCGTTTGATAAAGCGAATCGCTCATCAATAAATTCATACCGCGGCCCAGGTATGGAAGAAGGCTTAAAAATATTTGAAGAGATTAAAAATACCTTTAGTATTCCGCTTATAACCGACGTGCACGAACCACACCAAGCTGCGCCTGTTGCTGAAGTGGTTGATGTAATTCAGTTACCTGCATTTTTAGCACGCCAAACAGATTTAGTAGTCGCTATGGCTAAAACGGGTGCCATTATTAATGTGAAAAAACCACAGTTTTTAGCACCCCATGAAATGCGTCATATCATTACTAAATTTAATGAAGCGGGTAACAACAATGTTGCACTGTGTGAGCGCGGCTCAAGCTTTGGTTACAACAACTTAGTGGTTGATATGCTAGGTATGGATGATATGAAAGTTATGGCACCGGTTATTTTTGATGCAACCCATGCGCTACAACGCCCAGGCGGGCGAGCAGACTCTGCTGATGGACGCCGTGCACAAGCTGCCGAGCTTGCTCGCAGTGGCATGGCATTGGGTATAGCGGGCTTATTTATTGAAGCGCACCCTAATCCTAATGAAGCAAAGTGTGATGGTCCATGTGCATTGGCACTTAGTAAGCTTGAAGGGTACTTATCGCAAATGAAAGCGGTAGATGATTTAATTAAAAGCTTTGCACCACTTGATACAAGCGCAAGCGATTTATAATTTAACACCTATTTAGGTAATAGTTAAAAAGCGGCTTAGGTCGCTTTTTTTATTCCTTTAATATACACGCACAACGATGCTGTATATAATCTTACGCATAAGAAAAACTAATTCTAAGCTTGGTTACTATGTCAAGACGAGTCCCTCCATTAAACGCACTTAAAGCTTTTGAAGCTGCGGCACGCCACTTAAGCTTTACTAAAGCAGCAGAAGAACTGTATGTAACGCAAGCAGCAGTGAGCCACCAAATTAAAACACTTGAGGAACATTTAGGCCTAAAATTGTTTTTACGTAAAAACCGCTCGTTGTTGTTAACTGAAGAAGGCCAAGGGTACTTTTTAGATATAAAAGAGATTTTTACGCAGTTAATAGATGCTACCGAAAAGCTACTTGCTCGCGGTGCAAAGGGGTCACTTACCGTAAGCTTAACTCCTAGTTTTGCGATTCAGTGGTTAGTACCTCGGTTAAGTTTGTTTAATGAGCTACACCCTGAAATAGATGTGCGTATAAAAGCGCAAGACCAAGATGAAAATTCATTAAGTGATGATGTAGATATTGCTATTTATTATGGCAGAGGGCATTGGAGCGGGGTTCAAACTTACAAACTACACACAGAGTATTTAGTGCCTTTATGCAGCCCGCTGTTATTAAGCGGTCATAAGCCGCTTAATGAGCCAAGTGATTTAGCTCAACACACGCTGTTGCACGATACCACACGGCGTAACTGGAAAACTTGGATGAAAACGGCGGGTGTACGCAACGTTCAAGTGAATCAAGGCCCTATATTTAGCCACTCATCAATGGTGCTACAGGCCGCGGTGCACGGCCAAGGGGTAGCAATAGGCAATAGTGTGCTTGCCAAACCCGATATTGACGCGGGCCGTTTAGTGATCCCATTTAGCCACAGTTTAGAGAGTAAAAACGCGTATTACTTAGTGATTAGAGAGTCGCAAACAGAGCTGGGTAAAATAGTGTCGTTTAAAGATTGGATGCTGAGCTTAGTAGAGCAAGAACAAGAGTATTAATAATGATTGAATGGTTTAAAAGCGCAACGCAGCCGGCTATTGCACAGTTTATATTTGCACATGGTGCGGGTGCAGGGGCGGATTCTGATTTTATGCAGCATATGGCTAAACTCATTAGTGCGCAGGGTATTGATGTAGGTTTATTTGATTTTGAATACATGCAAATTGCTAAACAAACACAAAAACGTAGGCCACCAGAGCGAGCTCCAAAACTGTTAGCTTATTACGAGCAAGTACTGACAAATGCGCAACCTAATTTACCGTTATTTATTGGCGGCAAGTCGATGGGTGGGCGTATGGCATCTATGCTTGCCTGTACCTCTACTCAACCGATTGCAGGTGTATTAGCGTTTGGTTATCCGTTTCACCCGCCCGGTAAACCTGAAAAGCTGCGCACCGAGCATTTTGCAGATATACCTTGCCCGTTTTTAGTATTACAAGGCGAGCGAGATACCTTTGGTACCCGTGAAGAGCTTAAAACGCTTTCTATGCCAAAACAGCCAAGCTTTGTATGGCTTAGCGATGGTGATCATTCACTTAAACCGCGTAAAAAAAGTGGAGTGAGCGAGCTTGAAAACCGCGAAACAGCGGCGCGTGAAGCCTATAAATTTATAGCTAATAGAGTGGAGCAATTATGATTAAACTATTTTTACTCACAGGCAGCTTTTTTTGCATGTTGTCGGTTATGTTAGGGGCGTTTGCCGCGCATGGCTTAAAAAGTCGTTTAACTGAGTATTCACTCGGGGTATTTAAAACCGCAGCTGAGTATCAAATGGTGCACGGCTTAGCACTTATAGCCGTAGCAATTTTAATTAAGTGGGGTATTAATTTATCCATAGCGGGTGGCTTTTTTATTGCCGGTACACTGCTTTTTAGTGGCAGTTTGTATTTATTAGCCCTCAGCGGAATGAAGTGGTTAGGGCCAATAACCCCACTAGGTGGGTTATGTTTTATAATTGGTTGGGTTGTTATTTTAGTGCAAGTTGCACGATTTAAGTTTTAAAGAGTTTAAGGGTTAATATGTCTAGTGTTGTGATTTATTGTCGTAGTGGTTTTGAAAACGATGCGGCTGCTGAAATAACGTTTCATGCTGCCGAGCAAGGTTTTGCCGGCTATGTTAAAGCCAAACCAAATACCGGCTACGTGATTTATGAATGTTTTGAAGCGCAACACAGCGACGAAATAATCAAAAAGGTCGATTTTAAAAATATGGTATTTGCGCGCCAGTGGTTTGCAGGTACGTTGATTGAAAATATGCCGGTAGAGGACCGTGTGACGGCATTAAAAGAAGCCGCAAAGGAGTTTCCATTGTGCAGTGAATTGCGTGTAGAAACCCCCGATACTAACGAAGGCAAAGAGCTGCTGACCTTTTGTAAAAAAATATCAACACCACTAAAAAAAGCACTTGAAAAACAAAACACGGTATTGCGTGAGCCAAAAGCAAACCGCCCAGTGATGCATGTACTATTTTTAGCCAATAATGCCGCGTATGTAGGGTATTCGTATAGCTATAATAATTCGCCATTTTTTATGGGTATTTTACGTTTACGTATGCCAAGTGATGGACCGAGCCGCTCAACGTTAAAACTTGACGAAGCCTTTAATGTTTTTATTCCTGAGAAAGAACGTGAAGAGCGAGTACAACCAGGCATGCGAGGGGTTGATTTAGGTGCTTGCCCTGGCGGTTGGACCTATCAATTAGTGCGCAGAGGCATGTTTGTGAGTGCAATAGATAATGGCCCAATGAACGATAGTTTGATGGAAACAGGCCAAGTTAAACATTTTAGAGCCGATGGTTTCAAATATCGCCCAGAAAAAAGAAATATTAATTGGTTAGTGTGCGATATGGTGGAAAAACCAACCAAAGTGACTAATCTAATGATTGACTGGGCAGTAAACGCATACGCCAAAGAGCTTATATTTAATTTAAAGCTGCCTATGAAAAAACGCTTTGATAGTGTTTATGAATGCCTGACGATGATCAAAGAAGAGCTTACTAAGTACGGTATAACCTATGAGTTGCAAGCAAAGCATTTGTATCATGATCGTGAGGAAATCACCGTTCATTTAAACGTTGTTAAGGTGCCCCAAAATTTGTATAGCTAAATCATAGAGGCATAAAAGTGGTATTAAATAATGTTTACAAATGGCTAGGATTACTTTTTTTATCACTTTTAATAGCCGGTTGCGGCGGCGGGGGCAGTGATGGTGACTCCTCAGACAGCGGTTCAACTGCTAATACTGCCCCTACCGTTAGTATTGATGTTAGCAGCAGTGTTATTGTTGCTAACCAAACCTTTACCATTACAGCTCAAGCAAGCGATAGCGACGGGCAGGTTTCTAGTTACCAGTGGCAGCAGCTATCGGGGCCTGAATTTACCTTTACAGCCAATGGCAACACACTCACGGTAACTGCCCCAAATGTAAATACTGACACTAATTTTAGCTTTTCGGTGCTAGTAACCGATAACGACGGGGCGACAACAGAGCAGGTGTTTTCAGGCACGGTTACTGTCCAAAACACGCCTCCTACGGTAAACATTACAGGCCCAAGCAGCGCACTGGCTAATACCCAAGTGAGTTTAACTGCTAATGCACAAGATATCGACGGCACGATTACCAGCATAGTGTGGGTGCAATCTGCTGGTTCCTCTATTGAATTTAGCCAAACCGAAGGTGTATTAAACTTTACTGCACCGAATGTGAGTGAAAACGAAACGCTAGGTTTTACTGTTACTGTAACTGATAATGCAGGAGGCACTGTGCAAGGCAGTGCAACGGTACTTATTACGCAATTAAACAGTGCGCCTAGTATTACTTTAGCAGGGCCTGAGGAGGCAATGCAAAATGAGTCAGTCACAATAACAGCCACTGCGCAAGACGACGATGGCACTATTAACGAAATAAGCTGGCAGCAAACAAACGGCCCTGTGGTCGAATTTACGCAAACAGAGTTTAGTATAACGTTTATTGCCCCCGTAGTTGCTCAAAATACTAATATTACCTTTCTAGCCACAGTTAAAGATAACGACGATGCAACTAACAGTGCCCAAAAAACAGTTGCTGTGGTGCCGCCAAATACTCCACCTGTAGCTGATGATGTAAGCCTTGAAGTGGAGTACAACTTAAGTGCTGAATTTAATTTATCAGTAAATGACATCGATGGGGATACGGTACAAATTATCTTTCCAGATGATTTAGAAGGGGCACAAGTGAGCGTTATTGATGCCCAAGCGCTGCGCTTTAGCTATACACCGCCTGTAAATAGTATTTCTGCAAAAAGCTATACCCTGATAGCCAGTGACGGTGAAGACAGCACTAATTTTTTACTTAATACGACAATTGTTGATACCAGCGCAGCAACGGTGACAGAAATAACACCTAATGGATCAGATGAACCGGTATTGGTTGACACCCCCCTTAGCATTACGTTCTCTGATGTAATGCGCAGTAGTTCGTTAACTGTTAATAGTAGCGCGGGTAGTTGTGAAGGCAGTATTCAGGTATCAAGTGATGATTTTGCAACCTGTGTGGCATTGAATTTAGAAAGTATCTCTGATGGGCCAGATGAAACGAATGAGTATTTTAAAAGCGTTAACCTAAGCGCTAATTTTTTAGAAAACACGCTATACAAAGTCCGCTTAACTGATCAGTTAGTAAATTTCTTCGGCACTGCTTCAATAGCTGGTCAAGTGAGTGAGTTTACTACGTCTACCCAAGATTTAAAAATAACTGAAATCATATCGGTTCAATTTACTAATGATACGCCCTGGGTTGAGATTTATAATGGCACTGGAGAGGCTGTTAATTTACAAAATTACTCATTAAAAACGCGCGCAATTAATATGCTTGATAGTTCAGTAAGCGCCGAGCAAGTATTTACTTTACCCAATAAAGTAGTAGAAAACGGCAGTTATATTTTACTGCAAAGCCGCTTTGGTGATGAATTTTTAGCAAGTGCGGCACTTAATAACCCTAAAATTGTGCTGGTGGGTAACCAAAGCGATGAACTACGTCCTTATTGGTATATAAATGGCTATGCAGAGCTATTAAACAGCGCAGCAACACAAACAATCGACTTTGTAAAATTTGGTAACTCTAACCAGCAACCAGTTAGTGCCGCGCAGTGGCAAGGCGGCAATGCGCCAGCAATGCAGGCTGAACAAGGGTCAAGTTTAAAACGAGTGCTTAATGCAACAGATACTAACCAAGCAGGCGATTGGTCTTACTCAGTTTTTAATACGCCTGCAGGGCAAAACGATGTTACCTGTGATACCGATACTGATTTAGATGGTATTCCAGATTGTGCTGAGCAAGAAGGCTCAACCTTTGGCGGGCTACCCTTATATGAATGGGGAGCACGTGAAAATCAAAAAGATATATTTATAGAAATTGATTATATGGACAGTACAGATCCAGGTATTACGCCACAGCGCATAGCACTTGAAAAAGTAGTGAGTGTATTTGCATCTAATGGTTACATGGTTCACTTTGATGTGGGCGATTTGTTTGATCAAAGCACGGGTATTTCTACCGCTAACTTTGATTTAGGGGGCGGTACAACCGTACCATTTAACAGCTACACGCCCTTTGAATATGATCAAGGCACAGCTAATTTATTTGCTTATAAAATGGAATATGCCGATACAACGCGCCGTCCGATTTTTCATTATTTATTAATGGCAAACAGTGGTAACGAAGACGGCAGCATTAGTGGCTCGGGTATTGCTGAAATAAATGGTAATGACCTAATGTTGACCATGGGCGGTTGGGGGTTATCGGTTGATGATCAAACATCACAAAATGTGACGAACAATTACCAAGCATCTACTATTTTTCATGAGTTAGGCCATAATTTAGGGCTTTACCATGGTGGCGATGAAGAAGTGAACTTTAAGCCAAACCATTTAAGCTCAATGAATTACTTATATCAATTAACGGGGCTTGCAAGCATAGGCAATAATGAAGGCGACCGTTATTACGATCGGTTTTATACCAATAATATTAATTGTGACCTTGTACCAAATACTAATAATCAAACGGGCTCGACAGATGACTTTATAATTGACTATTCAAATGGTAGTGCTGCAGATATAAATGAAAGTGCTATTGAAGAAAGCGCCGGATTAAATAGACCAGGCTCAGAGGCGGTTGATTATAATTGCAATGCAATATTTGGCGATACATTGACTAACTTTGATGCAAACCAAGACTCGCAAATTACTGTACTTACCGACGCTGACGAGTGGGGCATGATCAACTTGCAGTTTTACTCGCAAAGTGCAGGCAATCGATTTGGTGTTGCCAATACAATGAGCCATAAACAGTATCAACAACAACGTGTTCAAGCTGTTTCTACTTCATTGCCTAGCTATATAAAAGAAGCAGCACCAAGCGAGGTTATAATCAACCAAATTAAAGCAATTAAAGAGCACTAAATGAGCTACCGATTTATAAAAGCAGCCCTCTTGCAAGGTGCTATTATTTGTTTTATCGCTGCGTGTAGCCAAAACGCCACACATAACACTGGCAAAAGCCATGATAGTGAATGGTTACTAACTGATGCACTTTATTATAATAACAAGCCAGTAAATTGGCAGCAAAGGCGTGTAAACGGGTGCAGCACGTGTTTAATACAAAAAGACTCTGTACTACAGCCCGAGGGCATAACGCGTTTTAATACGCTTTATAAAGAAGGTGAGTGGATTGCAGTGCAAGAGCAAAGCAGTTTAAATGTTATAAGGTTAAAACTGCCTTTGCACACCCCCTATTTGTATGTTGAGCAATTAGCAAACGGCGAGCTTAAACTGTTTAATCAGCAGCATACTTATAAAACTAAAATAGGCGAAGTCATCAACATAACGTTTGAAAAGCAGTTATTCTCGATAGTGATCACTACGTTTATTTTACAAGATGAAAAAAATGCACCACTACCAAGGCGCGCTAAATTAAATTACACAGCACTTAAATTGAAGTAGGTAAAATAAAAGCACCATAAGGTGCTTTTATTAATTGCTATAGTGTTATTTAGCCCACTCGGTATTTAGAGCGGTAATTATCTACCCACAAACGGGTAGCGCCACACACAGCAACGGGCATAACAATTAGGTTAATAAATGGGATTGCAGTGAGTAGCATAACAGCAAAGCCAAAGCCATAAGATAAGCCTTGCTTAGACTTTAAATCGTCTTTCATTTGTTTAAAGCCTACTTTATGGTTATCGAAAGCGAAGTCTTTGTATTGCACAGCATACATCCAACATGTAAATAAAACCCATAATACTTGGCCAATAACGGGTAAAATCCACAGCAAAATAAAAAAGCCAATAGCGCGGGGTAAGTAATAGCAAAGCTTTGTCCACTCTCTGCCTACCATGCGGGGTATGTCTTTAACTAAATCAGCAAAACCGTCGTCATTTATTTTTTGACCTGTTAAATAAAGCTCAACTTTTTCACTGAGTAAGCCATTAAATGGTGCGGCAATAAAGTTGGTTATTACGGTAAAAAGCATACTGTAGCTAAATAGTACAACAAGTATTGCTATAGGCCACATTAGCCACTCAAGCCAACTAAGCCACTCAGGTAACATGTTGTTGATATAATTAAAGCTGTCGCTTAGCCAACCAAATAAAAAGAAGAGTGAACTACCAAACAATAAAATATTAAGTAAAAGCGGGATAAGCACAAAGCGCTTAAGGCCTTTTTGGCTAATTAATTTAAAGCCCGAAAAAAAATATTCCATACCTTGTATGATCTGCACAGTAACCTCAAAAAAATACTCATATCTGCATGCAGTATAATTAGACTGATAATTTTGAACAGCCTTTTTAAGTAACAAAGTGTTAAACCTGCAAAATTTTTAAAAAGTTGATGAGTGTCTTAGTTGGACTGCTTTGTTAACAATGTTTATTTTTTGTTGCAAAACAATGTGAGCTTGACGCATACTAACACTGATATTTAGCTATTTTATTAAAAACAATTTCTTTAATCGTAATAATAAAACTCGCGTTGTAAGTTTTTTAACTATACTCACTTTAAATATACGAACTAAGAGCAGGAAGTTATTGATGCACTGCTTTTTTAAAGTGCTTAATAACTTAATAGTACCTAGATGCATGGTGAAGTATGAATACTGCAAAACTAAAACAATTGTTATCTCACCAGCAGAATATATTATCTAAAATTGCGTTAGGTATAGCTTTAGATGATGTTTTACAAGATATTTGTTTAGCTATAGAGCAGATCATTGAAGACAGCTCGGCAAGGTGCTCTATACTTTCTTTAACGGGTAATCAGTTATTTCATCGTGCTGCCCCAAATATCGACGATGGATATTTAAAGGCAATAAATGGTTTATTTATAGGCCCTAACGTTGGATCTTGCGGCACCGCTGCTTATAAAAACGAACGAATTATTGCACCTGATATTAACCTCTCACCTTTATGGGAAGGTTTCAAAGAGTTAGCGCAAAGCTATGGTTTATACTCTTGTTGGTCATCCCCGATTGTGTCAACCACTGATGAAATATTAGGCACGTTTGCTATTTACCACGGCACCCCTAAAGCACCTACACAACAAGATTTAGAGCTTATTGACTATTTTGTACACTTTTCCAGCATAGCACTTGAAAAAAACGCAGAATCGCTAAAAGCTAGGCAGCTAGTTGCAGACCTGCAAAAAAGTAATGAAAAATTTAAAGCGTTTACGCAGGTGATGCCCGATCTTATTTTGATTTTGAACGAAGAGGGAGTCTATACCGATATTTATGGCACCTCGAATGATTTATTACTCGAATCATCGAATGATTTGGTTGGTCAAAGTGTAAAAGATTTGTTCCCTGTAAAAGATGCCGACATGATTATGGGGGTTATCAAAAAAACCATCCAAACTAATGAAATGCAAGTATTTGAGTACGATTTAAAAGTGCCTAAGGGCCACATTACCTTTGAAGGTAGAGCGGCCGCACTTAACAACTACCAGCCAGATAATCCAAAACTTAAACACGTAGTGTGGATGGCAAGAGATGTGACCCTACGCAAAAAAGCCGAGCAAGAAGTGCAGCGGCTTGCTTTTTTTGATCCTTTAACTGGGTTACCTAATAGGCGCATGCTCAGCGACAGCTTAAAAAAATGTGTAGAGCGTATTAAACGCAGCAACAAAACGGGCGCACTTTTGTTTTTAGATGTTGATAACTTTAAACGAATAAATGACTCACTAGGTCACGGCGCAGGCGATCAAGTACTAAAAGAATTGGCAAAACGCTTAAGTGGCGTATTAAGAGCATCAGATACGTTAGCGAGAGTGGGGGGCGATGAATTTATTATTTTACTCGAATACATTGGTGAGCATAATCACCAAGCCTGTGTTGAATCTGAAATAGTCGCAAAAAAAGTGCAAAGCGTGTTTAACGATAAGTTTTCAATTGGGGAGCTGGCATTTCAAGTGAGCTGTAGTATAGGCATTTGTTTAATCAACGAAGAGCACACAATCACCGATAACATATTAAAATTTGCAGATACCGCTATGTACCGCTCCAAAGAAAAAGGGGGAAACAGCTGCAGCTTTTATGATCCTAGGTTGCAAACATTACTTGAAAAACAAGCTGAATTAGAAACCGATATTGTAAGGGCCATTGCAAATAATGAGTTTTGTGCGTATTTTCAGCCGCAAATAAATATGCAAGGGAATTTAGTGGGTGCAGAGGCGCTGATTAGATGGATTCATCCAGAAAAAGGGGTTATCGCGCCCAACCAGTTTATACCCATAGCAGAACAATACGGTTTGCTCCAAAAACTGCAAAATATAGTGCTTCGTAATATTTGTAGCCTTATCAATCAACTTAGTCAAAGCAATATGATAGAAGAGCACTTTAGTGTATCTATAAATATTAGCCATATACAGTTTAATTCGTCGCAGCTTACCCGTGAGCTATGCTCTACAATTAAAGAGTTCAACATAAAGCCACAACACATAAAACTTGAGATCACAGAAACCATGTTGTCGGGTGATATAAACAGCACAATAAAACAAATGGCTGAACTACAAGAACGTGGATTTGTGTTTTCAATTGACGACTTTGGCACTGGCTATTCGTGCTTAGCACATTTAAATGCCTTCCCTGTTCAGGAAATAAAAATTGATAAAAGCTTCATTGATAAAATTTTAGATAAAGGCAAAGGCTTTAATATTGTTAATACGATTATAAGCCTTGGTAAAAGTTTAGATATTACTGTGGTCGCCGAGGGTGTAGAGCAAGAGGCGCAGTTTGAGCTACTAAACTTGCTCAATGCAGATTGCATACAAGGCTACCTAGTTGCAAAGCCAATGAACAGCAGCAATTACCTTAAGTGGCATGCCCATCAATTAAAAAAGCAAAGCCTAAGTGCTTAGTAGCCTGAACGTTGTTTGCGCTCATTTAGCTAACGTTTTAATAAATCTATTTTTACCTTATTAAAACATTTTGTTTAAACAACACTAGGAACACATGTCGTAAATATATATTATGAACTTATTATAATGATTCAAAATAAAAAATGGACGACAAGAGATGCAGTTAGTCGAATTAACCCCTAAGGATCCTGATGTAGTTAATGTGTTTGCAGATATAGATAGACTGATAAACTCGTTATATCCGGTGGCTACAGCCCAATCTCTTAAAATAGAAGAATTAAATAAAGACAACGTTTACGCAATTGGTTTAAAAAATGAAGATGGCATTATTGCTTGTGGTGCTATTGTTAAGCAAAATGACGGTACGCTTTATGGCGAAATAAGGCGCTTGTACGTTAAACCGAGTTACCGAGGTAGAGGCTTTTCAAGACGTATCATGCAAAACTTGCTGCATTATGCCGGCGAAACAAAAATTCCACTCATTCGTTTAGAAACGGGCCCTAAGCAAACCGAATCAATTAGTTTATACGAGGATTTAGGTTTTGAGCGCTGTGCAAGCTTTGGCTCGTATAAAGATAACCCACAAAGTGTATTTATGGAGCTTGGTCTAAGCCCTGAGCCAAAATAAAATTGCTAATTTATTCCTTGCGCCTGCCCTTTAATGGGGGCGCAAAAAATACTTCACTGTTTTTCATTGCGCTGTTCGTATAAAATTCGCCACGTAAGTTTTAATCTGCATTTAGCACTTCATAAGTGAGAATTTTATCTTTTTTAAAAGTAGCCCAAAACCAATGAGCGATTTAACAGTAGTAACCCACAGCGGTAATTTCCATGCCGACGATGTGTTTAGCATTGCGGTACTTAAGCATGTATTGCCTGCCTTTAACTTAGTACGAACCCGCGATAAAGCCATAATAGAAAGTGCCGATATTGTTGTTGATGTAGGTGGCGAATACAACCCTGACAAAGGACGCTTTGATCACCACCAACGCGGCGGCGCAGGCGAGCGCGAAAATGGCACGCCATACTCGTCATTTGGCTTAATTTGGAAAAAGTATGGTTTAGCACTGTGTGATAATAACCAAGCGGTGGCTGATAGAGTAGACACTGGTTTAGTCTCTACTATTGATGCAATAGATTGTGGTTACGTTAAAGGTGTGGTTGAGGGCATAACGCTTAGCCAAACGCTTTCTATGTTTAATCCAACATGGGAAGAGGAAGGCAACTTTGATGAATGCTTTGATGAAGCCGTTGAGTTTGCAGCGCGTTTATTAACCCGTTTTATTGCCTCAGCAAAGGGAAGCATTAACGCCAAAGATATTGTTGCAAAAGCAATAGAAGAGGCAAAAGATCCCCGCGTGATTATTTTAGAAAAATACACACCATGGAAAAAAACAGTACACCATTTATCAAGCGACGCTTTATTTATGGTTTACCCTTCGCAAAACGGCCAATGGATTATTCAAACTGTACCAGTAGAGCTTGGCTCGTTTGAAGACAGAAAGTCACTGCCTAAAGCGTGGGCTGGTTTATCGGATGAAGAGTTTCAAGCTGAAACAGGCTTAGACGACGCTGTATTTTGCCACAACGGTTTATTTATAGCCGGTACTAAATCGTTCGAAAGTACAATGAAGCTGGCTGACGCGGCCTTGGCCGAGTAACTTGTTTTGCTTAAATATGGGTAAAGAGTCTTTTACCCATATTTCACATTATATTTTAGCTAAGTAACTAATTTGCAGTTACTTAGGGTTATTATGTTCTTGTTATTTAAATTACGTGAGGTTTTATGTTTGAAGTAAAAACTATCGCGCTATTTATTATTACCGCCCTTGCTGAAATTATTGGTTGTTACTTACCTTATCTTTGGCTTAAAGAAGATAAATCCATATTCCTTTTAATACCTGCAGCAGTCAGTTTAGCGCTATTCGCGTGGTTGCTAACGTTACACCCAGCAGCCGCTGGACGGGTGTATGCCGCGTATGGCGGCGTGTACATATGTGTGGCTTTACTGTGGTTATGGGCTGTTGATGGCGTAAAACTTACAATGTGGGATTTAGTGGGCGGAGCGGTTGCCTTACTGGGTATGGCTATTATTATTTTTGCGCCTAAAAGCGCCTAAAAGCGCCTAAAAGCGCCTAAAAGCGCTTAAAAAGTAAGTCATATTAAAGGTGAAAAACGCCTTACAGGCTACTGCTGTTAACGCATATATCGCTCAATTAAATTGCCAACTACTTTTTTATAAGTAAGCGTTAAAGCTGGATTGTCTATTAAACTTGTTTGTACAACATGCCCGGTATATAAGCCATAAAACTCATACGCAAAAATACTCGGCTCTTTGTCTTGGCTAAAGTAGCCTTGTGCTTGGCAGTTAACTGCAAGTTTAGTGAGGTAGTTAATCATTTTTAAGTGTTGGTCTTGCATAAACTGCCTTACCAAGCAATTGGGGCTCGCTTTAAATTCTACCGACGCTTTAATGAGCGGGCAGCTTGCCTGCTTACCAGGCGATACCGTATCTAAAAAATTGAGCCACTCAAGCCAGCGTTGCTGAAAATTATTTAAATGAATTAACGCATCTTCATCAACAGATATATCAACAACCTGTTTTCTAAACTCTTCTTCGGTGTAGGCCAAAATAGCCACTTGCATATCTTCTTTATTGGCAAAGTGTGAGATCACCCCAGTACGCGACATGTTAGTGACTGCCGCTATTTTCCCTATCGACAAGCTATATAAACCATGTGCAGCCGCATAGGCCATTCCTTTGTGCAGTATATTGCGCTTAGTGCTCTCACTTTTTTTCATTGTTAATCCATAAAGCGTGTTATTTGGTCGTACACGTATTGGCTTTTTAAAATGCGTACGTGCCCAAGCTCCTGTGTGGCCACAAGTGTTGCGGGTGTGTTCTCAGTCAATAATTTTATTGCTTCAAAGCTTGCCACTGAGTCATTTTTATCATGAATAAACAACATGTTTTCGTTTATTTTATTTTTAGAATGGTCAGGGTGAAGGTTTTGCCAGTTAATACCATATTTGTCTGACACCTTATTAAG
The DNA here is from genome assembly GCF_001401875.1 of Pseudoalteromonas sp. P1-13-1a. Classification (NCBI taxonomy): domain Bacteria; kingdom Pseudomonadati; phylum Pseudomonadota; class Gammaproteobacteria; order Alteromonadales; family Pseudoalteromonadaceae; genus Pseudoalteromonas; species Pseudoalteromonas sp. P1-13-1a. Next base: position 27,640 of record NZ_LKDV01000034.1, read on the forward strand.
CATGTTTTCTAGCATGAGCTCAGAAATCCCCACTTGCCTAACTTTTGCAAACATGGCTTCAAATATTTGTGCAGGGGCAGAGATAAACACAATTTTTTTATTTTCTAAATAATGAGGCGCTAAGTTTAACAAAGCAACACCGCCCATAGAGTGTGTAACGACTCTATTAATGGTAATGTTTTGCCCATTAAAGTACTCAAAAGCCGCTGTTAGACCCTGCATATACCCGTATAAGTGCGAGGTATTGCCGTGCGAATAGCCATGGCCTATGTGATCAATTGAGTAAACATTAAAGCCTTTTTCAAGTAGTTCGTCTATTAAAGCAGTAAACCGATTAGTGCTGTCGGCCCAGCCATGAGATAAAAATACCGTTTTAGTGTTTTCGGCTTGGCTAAAATAGTACAGGTTTACTGCACCAAGCTCGGTAGTAAGCTTAATATTAATTGGCTGTATACATGTTCTAAATTCGTATTGGCGTCGGCTATGCGGATTACAAAATACCTTCATGGCAAGGCGGGCACTGAGTTTAGGAAATGTTTTGGTCAGACCAAAAGTGGCAGCCTCTGTTATTTTAGAAAATTTAGGTGGCTTGTTTTGATTAAAATAAATTTGTTTCATGTTTATACCAAATAAGTACAGTTGTTCTATTTTATATTAAAAAAGTACAGCTGTACTTATTTTTTAGCTGTATTATCAGCTTGCTTTTCTAAAGGCGGTTAGCTGTAAAAAGCTAAGGTGTAGGTGTTTTTTCTCAACACTAAAAATCACTCGTTACGAGTAAAAATACTTGTTGGACTTAACAGTCTATTTTTCTTTTAATGCGCGCAGCTCGCCGAACCGGCATTCATTAAACAAAAGAGAAAGATAAATGAAAGAGACAACATCACTAGAACAAGCTCGCACGAGTTACAATGTTCGTCATTGGAGCCAAGGTTTTTTTGGTATTAATGATCAAGGTGATGTGTATGTTGCCCCAAAGGCTCACGCCCCAGAGCAAACTATTGCACTACCAGATATTGCAAAACAACTTCAAGAAAAGGGCTTGAGCTTACCGGCTTTAGTGCGCTTTCCACAAATTTTACATCATCGTGTGCACAGTTTATGTAGTGCGTTTAATACCGCGATTGAAAACTATGGTTACCCAAAAGATTACTTATTAGTTTACCCAATTAAAGTAAACCAACAGCGCGAAGTGGTTGAAGAAATAGTAGCAAGCCAAGCCGAATTAGAAAAAAAACAATTAGGCCTTGAGGCGGGCAGCAAACCAGAGCTTCTAACAGTATTGGCAATGGCAGAAAAAACCAGTGCAGTGATTGTATGTAATGGCTACAAAGACAAAGAATATGTGCGCTTAGCACTGATTGGCGAAAAGCTAGGCCACAAAGTATACATAGTGCTTGAAAAGCTTTCTGAGCTCGACATGGTACTTAGCCAAGCAAAAGCGCTAAATGTTAAACCACGCATTGGTATTCGCGTACGTTTAGCATCGCAAGGCAAAGGTAAGTGGCAAGCAAGTGGCGGCGAAAAATCTAAATTTGGTTTATCAGCGTCGCAAGTTTTGCATGTAGTCAATCGTTTAAAAGAGGCAGACCAACTTGATTTAATGCAACTTGTGCATTTTCACTTAGGCTCGCAAATGGCAAACATTCGCGATGTGCGTTTAGGGGTAAGCGAGGCTGCGCGTTTTTACTGTGAGTTACGCAAATTAGGTGCAAGCATTGAGTGCTTAGATGTTGGGGGTGGTTTAGCGATTGATTACGATGGTACGCGCAGCCAATCGCATAACTCTATGAATTACAGCTTAGCTGAATATGCAAATAACATTGTGTACACCATTGGTGATACCTGTAAGCAGTACGCGCAGCCCATGCCGACGATTATTTCTGAGTCGGGGCGTGCACTAACGGCGCATCATGCAGTGCTTATTTCTAATGTTATTGGTACTGAAAGTTACACGCCAGAGGAATTAGTAGCACCAGTGGCAGATGCACCTCTGTTATTAAAAAACATGTGGGCATCGTTTGTGCAATTAACCGGTTTAACGGATGACCGTGCACTGATTGAAATTTATCACGATAGCCAAGGTGACTTAGCAGAGGCGCATAACCAATTTGCACTGGGGCTTTTAGATTTAACGCAGCGTGCGTGGGCAGAGCAAGTTAACTTACGTATTTGTTATGAGCTTAACAAAAACATGGATAACAAAAACCGTTTTCATCGCCCAATTATTGACGAGTTAAATGCGCGTTTAGCCGATAAGTTTTTTGTAAACTTTTCGCTTTTTCAATCATTGCCTGATGCGTGGGGGATTGACCAAGTGTTTCCGGTATTGCCATTAAGTGGCTTAACCGAAGCACCAAAAAAACGTGCGGTATTACTTGATATAACCTGTGATTCAGATGGCGCACTTGAGCACTATGTTGATGGTCAAGGCATTGAAAGCACATTACCCGTGCCTGAGTACAGTGTAGATAAACCTTACTTAATGGGCTTTTTCTTAGTGGGTGCGTACCAAGAAATTTTAGGTGATATGCACAATTTATTTGGCGATACGCACAGTGCTATTATCAATATGGATGAGCAAGGTGTTGCCAGTATTAGCGAAATAAATCAAGGCGATACGGTGGCCGATATGATGCGCTATGTGCATTTAGATGTTGAGAGCTTTCAACAGTCGTACGCGCAGTTAGTGTCTGCAAAAATAGATAAAAATGAACAGCAAAGCGTTTTAGACGAGTTGCAAAACGGCCTTAATGGCTACACTTATTTAGAAGAGTTATAAGTAATGTCTAGCTTGTTTGGTCATGTTGACCACTCATTGTATTCAAACGGGATGACGTTTCTACGTCGTCCTATGGTGCAAAACATTAATGCTATTGATGCAGATGTTGTTGTATTAGGCTTACCCTTTGATTTGGCAACGTCGGGTCGCCCCGGTGCACGCTTAGGGCCCGATGCCATTCGCAGAGCCTCGGTACATTTAGCCTGGGAAGACACTAAATACCCGTGGACATTTCCTTTGTTTGAGCGGTTAAGCGTTGCCGATGCCGGAGACTTTACTTATCCGGTAGGCGATCCGGAGTATTTTACGGCACAGTTAGAAATGGCCGCAGAGCAAATGCTTCGCCAAGGTGCAACGCTGTTAGGCCTTGGGGGCGATCACTTTGTAACGCTTCCGCTATTGCGGGCACATGCAAAGATACATGGCAAAATGGCACTGGTTCATTTTGATGCGCACACCGATACATACAGCAATGGCTCACGTTTTGATCACGGAACTATGTTTTATCATGCACCTACGGAAGGGCTGATTGATGTAGAGCACAGCATACAAATTGGTATTCGCACCGACTTTGACCAATCAAAGCATGAGTTTGCAGTGATTGATGCAATGCAAGCTAACGATTTGCATGCCAATGAAATAGCAGCGCAAATACGTGAGCGAGTAGGCGACTTACCCGTTTACCTAACGTTTGATATAGATTGTTTAGACCCGGCATTTGCACCAGGTACAGGTACTCCCGTGTGCGGTGGTTTAACATCTGATAAAGTGCTTAAAATACTACGCGCACTTAAAGGTATAAATATAATCGGAATGGATGTGGTCGAAGTATCACCGTCGTACGACCAAAGTGAGCTTACTGCTATTGCTGCAGCAACCATTGCCAGTGAATTATTGCATTTGTGGACACATAAAAATAAGTATTAACGCTATAAGAGAGCACTACAAAAAAGGTATGGGCAGGCATACCTTTTTTATTTTAAAGATACCGATTATTTAGTAATTTCTTTTAACCAAATAAAACTTAATCCAATAAGCGGCAGGTTAGTAGTTACTGGGTTAAATGCTTCAATAAGTAATTGTGGCTGCATTGCTACTACAGCGAGTAAAAGGCCAATCAACGCTACGATATTTAAAATAACGATATGCTTATGTTTATAAAATACCAATAAACACAAACCAAATATAATTTCGCCAACACCCGCCGAACGTGTAATTAAGTCAGACACTTGTGCTGAAAAACCTGCACTGCCAGTCATCAATTTTTCAAGTGGTGCAATATGATACAGCTTTGGGAAAAAGCCGTGGTATATCCAACTAAGCCCCACAATATAGCGGGCAAGTTGGATATAAACCGTGTTATTTTCTGGCATTATCAATGCGCTCTTGTGCACTTGGGTGGCTTGATAGGTATTCGAGCAAATTATTCACCTTTTCAAGGTGCTCATTTTCACTTGTATGGGCACTTTGGAGTACTTGTATGGCATCGGCAAAATCATTGCTCGAATAACCCAAATGCTCAAGTTGAATGAGTGCATAGCTATCTGCCTCACGCTCCATATCACGCGAAAACCCTTGCTGTGCAAAGGTAGCACCGGTGCCAAGTGCCACTTCTGCTATGCCTTCTAAGTCGCCAAATATCACAGCAAGTACAATGGTACTGGCTGCCGATTGCGCGGTCATGCGTACACTATGCTGGTGGACTACATGACCAATTTCGTGAAGTAATACCGCTTTTAACGCGTTGGGTTTATCAGCTAATAAGTTAGCTAATTCATCAGTGACCACTATGCGCCCGTGAGGCATTGCAAATGCATTCGCTCCAAAGGCCTCTGATTTATAAAACGACAACCTATAAATAGATGGCTCAAGTGAGAGTTCATTAAGCATGGTATTAAAGTATTGTTGTACTTTAATTTGTTGCTCATTAGGCAGTTCGCTTTCATCAAGTGCTAGCTTTTCAATTATGGTAAAGCTTTGTTCACCCATCTGCTCTACAACACTACGCGGCAGAGTATCAACACTATAAACGGCAATAGTGGGCACAACTTTATAAAGCATTAGCCACATAAAAAGCGGTGTAAAAATAACAGCCGCGATAATGGCCCATTTACTTTTTTCAAGGCGCTCGAGTCTATCGAGTTTATTCGTTTTAAAAGGCCAGCGATAATTTACATCAGTAGGAATAAAGCGGCTACCATCATTAAAACACAGTTCGTCAGCAAGACCGGCAAGCCCTGGGGTGAGTGTTATATCGCTTATAGCGTAGCTTGAAATAAGCTGATCATCATGGCTAATTGCAACTAAGGAGTCGCCAATATTAGCGACTCCTTGTTGATAATTGCTTGATGCCTTGGGGAAGTAATGTCCCTGTACGTGCATAATTAGCTCTTAGGTTAGCGATAGGTCAATATCAAATACATTGGCTGCTTCTTCGGCAAATGATGACTGCTCTTGCTGTGTACTATCAACCAAGTTTAGGGCGCTTGGGTAAATACTAACGGTTGTAACCTCGGCAAGCATTCTTGATGTGCGTACTTTGGTCCACGGGTAGGCAAGCCCAAGAGTAAACGCAATGGCTAGCATATTAGTTAACAGTAATATGGCAAAAGGAATAGGCCTCAGCTCTGATTTAAAAGATGCTACGTCTTCAAATTGGCTGTTATCAAAAATATGATTACGAATAGCCGCAGCCCACACAGCGGTGACTATGGCAATCATAAATACATAAGCAATCATTAACCCACCAAACATAATGCCCATTTTGGCTGGATCTTGTGCAGCTTGTTGGTTTTCTGCATTCATTAAATCAAGGCCAAACAAGCCCAAAACAGCCATAAAAACCACCATAGTGATAGAGCTCACCACAAAACAAATAAGCGCTGTTAAGTAGTAGGTTTCACCTTTTAGGTTTACGGTTAATGGCGTATCACCGTAGCTAATATTGCTGTGTATGTAACTGTCGATACGTTTTAAAACATACGGCATTAATAAATAAAGGGTAAAAATGCTGGCGATAGGTAACAGTATAAAATTAATGAAGGCTTCGCCGTAATCGCCTTTAAATGCAAAGCGTACATTACGATGGCGGGTCATACGCATATTAAAACGCAGGCCTTGGTTAATTATCCACGGCATTAAAAAGATAAAAGCAACCGCAAAAAGTAAACCTACAAAAGGAAAAAAGCTGCTACCAAAGGAGTAAATTAAAAATACAATAACCGCTAAAATACGGCCTTTTAAAATTTGCATCGGGGTGGCTAAGTAGTCAAAGCTGTGGCCGTCAATGCGGGTGTGGCCATAAAAGTAACGCATTGTGCGCACTTTTGCCCAAGCCGAATAAATACCTAAAGTAAGCACGCTCAGTAAAATATTAACAATCCAAATACCAAAAAATTCACCGCCTTTGCCGCTAAACTGTACTTGACCGCTAAAAATAGGGGCAGCAGGCTCACTTACTGCAGGGGTGGTTTCTGGGGAAGTAGGGTGTATTGATTCCATTAAAATATTATCCATGTTGTTTTTTTGTTAATTTACCTAAATTTGGCGCAAAGCTCAATCTTTAAAAGCCTTACAGCCTGCAATGGCACTGCTTTTAATATATGTGGTGCTGCACTTTAAATCATCTCTGGTATACTAGGGAGATAATTTTATGGGGCTGTTATGATTTCAAAAAACCAACTCAAGCTTATTCGCCAACTTGGCCAGAAAAAGTACAGAAAACAATATAATCAATACCTTGTACAAGGTGAAAAAAACGTACTTGAGTTGTTAAACAGCCCATTAATGGCGGTTGATATATTTGCAACACAAGCGTTTATAAATACTCATCAAAACCACTTCCCACATGTAAATTTTACGCCAGCAGAGGAAGAGTCGCTGACTAAAGCCAGTACCTTAGTAAGTAACAACGCGGCCATTGCCGTGGTTGATATGCCAAAGGCTGATTTACCTGATAACAACGGTTTAATATTGGCGCTTGATGGAGTTTCTGACCCTGGTAATTTAGGCACTATTATTAGAGTTGCCGATTGGTATGGCATTAAACATATAGTAACAAGTACCGATAGTGCCGATGCTTACAACCCTAAAACAATTAGCGCGACTATGGGTTCATTTGTCAGAGTATCGGTAAGCCAAGTAGAGCTACCTGAATACTTACAATCATTAAATATGCCTATTTATGGGGCATTTTTAGATGGGCAAAGCGTACATACAACAGACTTTAGCGCAAAGGGTGTATTGCTTATGGGCAGTGAGTCACATGGCATACGCGAGCAGTGTGCAAAATTAGTAAGCGATAAAATAACCATACCGGCTTTTGGTGAGGCAGAGTCACTTAATGTGGCAATGGCCACAGGTATTATTTTAGATAACTTTAAACGCCAAGCTTAACTTTTTAACTGTTTATGAGTTAAATTGTTTGTAAGTAATAACAATAATAATCGGTAATAACAATAAGATGCGCTTAAGCACTATTAAATTAGCGGGCTTTAAATCGTTTGTAGAGCCCACTAAAATTCCATTTCCAGATCAAATGACGTGTGTTGTTGGGCCTAACGGCTGTGGCAAATCAAACGTGATTGACGCTGTGCGATGGGTGCTTGGTGAAAGCTCAGCTAAAAACTTACGTGGCGATGCCATGACCGATGTTATTTTTAATGGATCAACTAATCGTAAACCTATCTCGCAAGCGTCAGTAGAGCTTATTTTTGATAACACCCAAGGTGATTTTCCTAATACATTTGCCGACAGAAACCAAATAGCAATTAAGCGTTTAGTAACACGCGATGGTCAATCGTTATACTTTTTAAATGGGAGCAAATGCCGTAAGCGCGATATTACCGATATATTTTTAGGCACTGGGCTTGGTCCGCGTAGTTACGCAATTATAGAGCAAGGGATGATCTCGCGTTTAATCGAGAGCAAACCTCAAGAGCTGCGCGTATTTTTAGAAGAAGCCGCCGGTGTGTCTAAATACAAAGAGCGCCGCCGCGAAACCCAAACCCGCATTAAAAGTACCCGCGAAAACCTAGAGCGTTTGCTCGATGTGCGTAAAGAACTGCAAACTCAGCTTGATAAACTCGCTTTACAGTCAGTTGATGCGAAAAAATATCGCGATTTAAAAGCGCAAGAGCGTACCTTAAAAGGCCAAGTGGCTGTATTAAAATGGCAAAAACTGCATCAACAACAGCTTGAAAAAAGTGAGCAAATTAAAAAGCTTAATGAGCAAATCGCCTTTTTTAAAACGGCCCACTCAGGCCATGACGATGTGCTTGCAAGCCTAGAGGCTCAAGTAAATGCAGAGCAAGATGCGCTTAACGATGCGCAGCACCAACAACACGTTACCCACACAGAGTTGACTCGCGCTGAACAGCAACACATTAATATTAAACAGCAAACGCAAACACTTAAGCAAAGTATGGTTAAGCTTGAGCAGCGAAAGCTGCAAAGTGAAGCGCTAAAAACACAGCAGCAAAACGTATGCGAGCAGTTAGCTGTGAGCCACCAAGAGATAAGTGAATACGGCTTAGAGTGCAGCGAGCAAGTTGAAGAGCTTACCCTTACACTTGCAGATTTAGCGGATGAAAAAAATAAGCACACAGCCGCGTGGCAAAGCCTAAATCAACAACAGCACGCGCTTAATAATAAAGTACAGGCGCAGCAAAGTAGTGTTAAGCAAACAGAGCAATCATTAGCCCATGTAAACGCACAGCTTAGCCAGCTAAATAGCCAAATTAATGATATTAAAAGTAGCCAATTAGAGCAGCAACTAGCCGAGCAACAAAAATACAAACAAACCCTAACTCATGAGCTTGCTAGTAAGCAAACGGCGCAAACTCAGTGCAACGCAGCGCTTAAAGAGCAAACCGATTTAGTGAATGACGCTGAGCAACAGCATCAGCAAAGCGTGCAGCACGTTAATGAGCTAAAAGCGCGCATTGCTGGACTTAAAAGCAGTTTAGGGATTGAAGATGATAATAAGCAGCACACTTTATTTGATCAATTAGAAGTAAAACCAGGGTTTGAACATATAGTTGAACAGGCACTGCAAACGCTTGAGCACCTAAACGTAGCGGATGTGCAAAGCAACAATAGTGTGTGGCCTCACAAAAGTGAAATACCAGTTAATAGCGTTGCGGCGTTGATTACTGAGGGTGTTTATCCCGATTTATTGACCCGTATTGCGTACAGCGAAAACGCTGACTTAGCTGCATTAAACGATACATTTTATATTGCGGTTATGGATAAGAGCGGTGCTTTACATGCTCGAAACTGGCACCGCAGCCCAGACAAAAATGCCGAAAACTCACAACTTTTAAAACACACACAGTTAAAGCAAAAAACAGCGAGCTTAGTAGAGGCCGAAAATACACTTGCAAGAGACGTTGAGCAGCTTAATGCGCTAAAAACACAGCAGCAAAAGCTGAATGATGAATTAGCGGTTCTTAAAAACGCAATTCATCAATTAGCACAAAACATTGCCGTGGCCACTACGCGCAGCGACATGTTAAAAGAGCAAGTAGCGCAGTTTTTACAGCAACTAGAAAAGTACCAGCAACAAAAGCGTGCATTAACCACTGAGCAATCACAATTATTAAAAACACGCGATGAGCACAACACTGCGCTTGGAGTATTACATCAAAAGCAAAGTGTTTTAGCTGACGAACTGGCAAGGGCCGACGCCGCTTGCACACGCAGTAATACAGCATACAGCCAAGCTGCAGCGACACTTGAGCAATATAAAACACAAGCGCATCAAGCCACGTTAAAAGAGCAAAAAGCACACAGTGAGTGGCAGCTTAGTCAAACAAAGCTTAATCATGCTGAGCAAGCGCTCATTAGTGCGCAAGAAGAAGCGCAAGAGCTACAAGCGCAAATGGAAGCGTTACTAATACCTGAGCAAGAGCTCACTGAGCAAATAGCACAGCTTTTAATAAAACATCAGCAAGGTGAAGCGAGCTTAGATGTGTTACAAAAAAAGCTTAATGAGGCAAAGCAAACACTTATAAGCAAGCAAGCGAGTCTTAAGCACTCTCAAGGTGAGTTGGTGGCTTTGCAAGAACACCATCAAACGCTAAGCATTGAAGAGCAAAGCCTAATTATAAAAGCGCAGGCAGCACTTGAGCCGCTTGAAGAATTAAAGCAAAGTTTAAAAAGTGTTTTAGATACACTGCCTGATTCACTGAGTTTAAATGCAGCGCAAAATCAGATCAGTGGGCTTGTGCATCAACTAGATAAGCTAGGTCCGGTTAATTTAGCCGCAATAGATGAGTTTGAACAAGCTAAAGAGCGCAGTGATTACCTTAATAATCAACTTGAGGATTTAACCAAAGCGTTAAATACACTTGAAGGGGCGATACGTAAAATAGACAGCGAAACCAAAACACGCTTTAAAGCTACCTTCGATCAAGTAAACAAAGACTTTGCCGAGCTATTTCCAAAAGTATTTGGCGGTGGTAGCGCGTATTTAGAATTAACCAGTGACGATTTACTCGAAAGTGGTGTTAGTATAATGGCACAGCCGCCAGGTAAGAAAAATTCGACAATTCATCTGTTAAGTGGTGGAGAAAAAGCGCTGAGCGCATTATCATTAGTGTTTTCTATATTCAGGCTCAATCCAGCTCCATTCTGTATGCTGGATGAAGTAGATGCGCCGCTTGATGATGCTAACGTGGTACGCTTTTGCCGTTTGGTTGAAGAAATGTCACAATCGGTGCAGTTTATTTATATTAGTCATAACAAAATTGCGATGGAAATGGCAGGGCGTTTAACTGGCGTTACTATGGCAGAGCCAGGCGTATCACGCATGGTAGCAGTAGATATAGAACAAGCAGTGCAACTTGCACATACATAACAGTTTAATTTAAGCGTATTAGTGTTAATTAATACACGGGTTTAGGCATAACAAATAATAAAAGGTGAGGAGATGGCCGAAGAACTAAGATTGGTTTTAATTGTGATCAGTGTACTTGTCATAGGTGGCTTATTAGTACATGGTTTATGGTCAGTTAGAAAAAAAGACAGCCCAGAGGTAGCGCCTTCAGAGCGGGTTGAGCCAATGCAAGATACACCTTCGCATACACCTGTTGAACCTAAAGAGCCGGTTGTTGCCCAGCGAGATGAGCCGCAATTTGGCGAGCTAAACTTTGATGCAAACGAGCCGCAAATAGATACTAGTGTGGCGCAAACACCCATTGAAGATGACCTGCAAGTAGTCCAAGAGCCAGAGCTAGAACCAGAGCCAGAGAGCGAAAAAGAAGCGCCAGCAGATGTGTCTGACTTTGTTATTGTGCATATTCAAATGCCTGAGGGGCTAAGCATGCAAGGCAGTAAGTTATTGCCTGCAGTAAATACCTTAGGATTTAAATATTCAGAAGAAGGCTTTTTTAATCGCCACATAGACCCAGCAGGGCAAGGTCCAGTGTTATTTAGATTAGTAAATATGTATAACCCAGGTACGTTTGACATTGATAATATGGAACAATTTAGCACCGCAGGGGTTAGCTTATTTATGACTTTACCTTGTGAAAGCGATGGGCTTGCAGCGTTTAATATGTTACATAGCGCAGCTAAGAAAATTGCCGATGAATTTGGTGCACAAATTTTAGATGCCGAGCGTGAAGAAATGACCGTTGAGCGCGTTCGTCAATATGTTGAGCAGGTTCGTGCATTTTCTGCGTAATTTATACGCGTACATTATTTTTATTAAGCCACTTACCTAAAAGTGGCTTTTTTTATGTTTTTTGAGGTTTAAATGTCTAGCAGCATTAGTGAGCAAATTAATCATCTTCGTAGTACGTTAGAGCAACACAACTACAATTATTATGTCCTTGATACACCCAGTATTCCTGATGCAGAATACGATAGACTATTGCGCGAGTTAAGTGCCCTTGAAAGAGAAAATCCAGAATTTTTAACGCCTGATTCGCCTACTCAAAAGGTAGGAGGCGCAGCGCTGAGTAAATTTGAACAAGTAGCTCACCAAGTGCCCATGCTATCGCTTGATAACGCCTTTAGTGAAGAAGAATTTAGCGCTTTTAACCGCCGTATTAAAGAGCGTTTAATGAGCCAAGATGAGCTCACTTTTTGTTGTGAGCCTAAATTAGATGGCTTGGCTGTGTCGATTATTTACCGTGATGGTGTGCTTGTTCAGGCAGCAACGCGTGGCGATGGATTTACCGGCGAGAATATTACACAAAATGTAAAAACAATCCGAAATGTGCCTCTTAAGCTGCGTGGCGATTACCCTGCAGAGCTTGAAGTACGTGGCGAAGTATTTATGGATAGCGCTGGGTTTGAAAAACTAAACAGCGAAGCCGAAAAACGTGGCGAAAAAGTATTTGTTAACCCGCGAAATGCAGCCGCAGGTAGCCTACGCCAGCTTGATTCAAAAATTACTGCTAAACGCCCGCTAATGTTTTATGCATACAGCACCGGGCTGGTGGCTGAGGGTACAATCCCTGAGGATCACTACCAACAATTGGCAAAATTAACTGATTGGGGTTTACCGCTGTGTCCAGAAACAAAGTTAGTAGAAGGCACACAAGCGGCTTTAGATTACTACAGCGATATCTTAACGCGCAGAAGCGAGCTGAAATATGAAATTGATGGTGTAGTAATAAAAATAAATCAAAAAGCCTTACAAGAGCGTTTAGGGTTTGTTGCACGTGCACCGCGCTGGGCCATTGCTTATAAGTTTCCTGCGCAAGAAGAAATAACCCAGTTACTTGATGTTGAGTTTCAGGTTGGCCGCACAGGTGCTATAACACCCGTAGCGCGTTTAGAGCCTGTATTTGTAGGCGGTGTTACGGTATCAAATGCAACGCTTCACAACGGCGATGAAATAGCCCGCTTAGGTGTAAAGGTAGGCGATACAGTAATTATACGCCGCGCTGGCGATGTTATTCCGCAAATTACACAAGTAGTGCTAGAGCGCCGTCCAGATGATGCACGCGACATTGTATTTCCTGCCAGTTGCCCTATTTGTGACTCACACGTTGAAAAAGTAGAAGGCGAGGCCGTGGCTCGTTGTACCGGTGGCTTAGTGTGCCAAGCTCAGCGTAAACAAGCGATAAAGCATTTTGCATCACGCAAAGCGCTTGATATAGATGGCTTAGGCGACAAAATAGTTGATCAGCTGGTTGATAGAGAGCTGGTAAAAACCCCCGCAGATTTATTTATATTAAAACAAGGTCACTTTGAGTCACTTGAGCGTATGGGCCCTAAGTCGGCTAAAAACTTAGTGGATGCGCTTGAAGTTGCAAAAACAACGACGCTTGCAAAGTTTTTGTATTCGCTGGGTATTCGTGAGGTTGGCGAGGCCACAGCGCAAAACTTAGCAAATCATTTTTTAACACTTGAAAAGGTAACCCACGCCAGTGTTGAAAGCCTTACGCAAGTGAGCGATGTAGGCGTTATTGTAGCAACGCATGTTCGTGGCTTTTTTGATGAGCAACATAATGTAGATGTGGTTAATGCTTTAATCGAACAAGGCATTAATTGGCCAGCGCTAACGCCGCCTTCAGAGGATGAACAACCTTTAGCTGGGCTAACCTATGTATTAACAGGCACGCTTAATACTTTAAACCGAAACGATGCTAAAGCACGCTTACAACAGTTAGGTGCAAAAGTAGCCGGTAGTGTGTCGGCTAAAACAGATGCATTGGTGGCGGGCGAAAAAGCCGGCTCTAAATTAACTAAAGCACAAGATTTAGGCATAGACATACTTAGCGAAGATGACTTAATTGCACTGTTTGATAAGTACAATGCTTAGGGTAATAAAATGAGCCGATATGGACCCGAGTATTGGGATAAATACGGTAGCTACCGTACGCCAATTGCATTTCACCTAAGTTTATTGGTGTTACTACGGGCGTATTTTATTTGGGTTATAGCGGCGCTGAGTCGCCGCCCTGAGCTTGATTTAATGTCGTTATTTTTTAAATCTAAAAACGATTTTTTTATCGCAATTTCAATTGGTGCTATTGCGATTATGCCCACTTTTTTATTTTGCTTAAGACGTCCGCGGGACTCGCACCAACAAAGCGCGCGTTTAGCGATGGCATGGCGTTACATGCGCTGGCCGTTACTTGTGTGCGCAATAACCGACTTAAGCTGGTTAACAATACAAGCAGCACATAGTCATTACCGGTTTTCACTGTTTTTAGCTGTGCAAATGGTAATTGTGTTTTGGGTAATGTGGTACTTGGCAAAGAGTCGTTATTTAAAGGTGTTTTTTAACGATTGGCCAGAGCCTACCGAAAAAGCAGATGATAAAAACGCTAAATAAAAGGGAGCCAAATGGATAACATTAATAAAAAAATTGCCCTTGTAGTGCTTGGTATTGGCATTATTTTAGGTGCTTTGGTGCTGTTTACATCGTTAACTGATCATATTTGGTTTTCTGCCGTAATAGGGTTATGGTTATTTGTGTTTTATTCGTGTTGTTACAGGCTGACACCCGCCTTTAAAAAGCGCAATACGCTTGATAATTTTATTCAGCGCGATGCACAGCACTTAATGTTATTTAGTTTGGCAGGTTTTTTTGATAAAAAATTTGGCCCGCAATGGCTTGTTATTGGCAATATTGAACATATAGAAAGTAAGAACGATGAGCTTATTATTCATAGCAATAACGAGCGACAATTTAGTGTAAGTTTACCCGCACAAAAAAATGACATAGACGCCTATATGAAGCGCATACTTTCAGATCATGAAAAGCAAACTATTCGCTTTAGTTAGGGTCTGTTGAACTTTGTGGATTAAAGTTTGTTCAAACTAGGGGCTATTTAATCGCGGCGCGAGGTTTGTAACCTAGTGGGCTAAGTAAAAGCTGAGCAACAAAGAGTAAATAGCCCCTAGGAAGAACCCATTGGGCAGCGCCTGTTTGGCATTAATGCTACGTTATCGCCCAATTATGGGGAATAACTACACTGCATAGGCTCTGCCTTGCCTAAATACCAAACAGACTGCTGCAAATTTAACCTTAAAAGAACAACAGGCCCTAATCACTTATTAATACCGAAGGAGGCTATTATGCTTACTTGGAATGATGTTATAAATTTTGCCAATAATGGCAACCCTACGCCACGCGAAAAGGTTGTAAAAACAGACGCGCAATGGCAGGCAATGCTAAGTGATGAGCAATATTATGTGACACGTAAAAAGGGCACAGAACGCCCACATAGCTCTCAAAGTTGTACATTATTGGAACCAGGTAAATATGCATGTGTTTGCTGCGATAATTTACTTTTTGATGCCGATGAAAAGTTTGATAGCGGCACAGGTTGGCCATCATTTACGCAGCCTGCAACTGTCGATGCAATTGGTTATGTGAGCGATTTAAGCCATGGTATGCAGCGCGTTGAAGTGGTGTGTAATGTGTGTGATGCACACTTAGGTCATATTTTTCCTGATGGCCCAGCACCGTCGGGTTTGCGCTACTGTGTAAATGCCGCTGCAATGAAAAAGCTCTAGGGTTTTATTTACTTAAGTTTTGTATATCGAGTTTCATTTCTTTTGCCATATGCAGAATTTTATCTAATCGCTGTGACTGATCTGGTTGCAAGCTAGCATTACCCAAAAGGGCGTAACACTTTTTGGCAAGAACTAAGTTAAAAGTGCCGCCTTTTTGTTTTGTTGAATCAAATAAACACTGTAATAAATTAAGAGCAATGCTTGGGTTGCGCGGCATTACTCTAAATGCTTGCGTAAACGCCTCTAACGCTGTATTTAATTGCCCTTTATTAAACTGCGTTACTGCATGGTTGTTAAGCTCTTTCGGACCCATTTTAATATCGCGACGCTCACTTTGCTGCTGTTGAATGTAACGCAAGTAAGTCATATCACTCATATTGGGGTGGCGTTCACAGTGGCTAATTATTTGGCTGAATAAGGCTTGTGCTTTTTGGTGAAAACCCAGTTCGTGAAACGCTTTTGCTTTATCAAGCGCCCCATCTACAGAGCGTATTAACGTATCGTCATCATCGAGCTGCTCAATAAGACGCTTTGCTTTTTGGTGCTCGTCTTTTAAATAGTGCAAACGGGCATTGAGTACATCAATTTGAGATTGATTTGCGTTATTAGGAAACTGCTTTTTTAAATCATTGATATATTTATTAGTTTGGCGCGAAATACGTTGTATTTGATCTGTTTGATCGGTTGTTAGCGCAAAGTCTATACCGGCACGGGCAGCATTGAGATAAATATCGGGGCTGTCGTGAATAGAATGACGCGCGTAGCTGGCTATGTCTTTTTGGGTTAAATAGTTTTTTTCGTAATCATGGTTTACTAACGAAACATTGCTTAACGATTTTTGTCTTTGAATATTACGGGGTGCAATATCCACAGCTTGGCTTAAAAAATCTTGCGCTAGCTCAAATTGGTTTAATTTTATTTCTAACCGGCCAAGTAAATCTAAAGCAACTAAACGTGTCTCATGACGTTCAAGCATGGTTTTTAACATACGTTGAGCCAGTATATGCTCATTGTTAGCAATCAACGCTTCTACTAAACCCACTTTGGCCCAGGCAAATTTTTGTATATCTAACACCGAGGTAAAAAAGTCTTTAGCTTCTTCACTGCGGTTTAACCTAAGCAACGCATCACCTTTTAAGCGCAGTAGAATAGGACTATATATATTGTTTTTTTTATTTAAAGCGGCATCGATTACTTTGATAGCTTTAGAGTCGTTGCCATCATCTATTAAAGTATAAATACTCTGTAGCTCATTTTTACGTTTTAAAATACGCTCAATCCGCGTTTTTAACTCTTGTACTGTAAATGGCTTTACTAAGAAATCGTCGGGTTGAAGCTCTAAAACGCTATGTACTAGCGCACCGCTGGTTTCTGCAGAAATAAAAATAAACGCGGTGGAGTTTTTTATCAGTTGTTTAACTCTGAGTTCTTCGTAGAGTTGGTAGCCGTCTTGGTGTTTGCTTAAATTAAACGAACATACAATTAAATCAAATTGCTCCGCCAAACATTGCTCTTTTGCTGCAATTGCATGATCGGCAAAGTACAACTGCTGAAAGCCAAGCCTTTCTAGCGACTGTTTCATATAGCTTTGAGCGAGAGGCTGCTCTTCCACTATCAGTATTTTGGCTTTGGCGTAGATCTTAGTTGGCATTGGCTTGAATGTTGTTTGATTTATCACAGACTATAATCAACAGTTTAGCTGCTTACAAGGGAATTTAACTATTAGCCGAGGTTATTAGAAGATTAAATTATTTCAATACCTTTAGCTGGCTTAATATCACCTGGCTTGAACCAGTGACCCTCGCCATTGTTTGTAAAGGGGGTGATGCTCTTTTGCTTACAGCTGGGTTAACTACCTAAATAGGGGGTTTTAT
>NZ_LKDV01000035.1:0-43487 GCF_001401875.1 Pseudoalteromonas sp. P1-13-1a
AACCACTAATAAATAGTTGAGACGTAGGTTGGGTCGAGCGCAGCGAAACCCAACGAAAAAATATCCTAGCACCAATTACAGATGCTTTGAGTTATCGATTGTTTCAGCTCTGACTCTTTTACTGCTCACTCCCTTCTCTTTGTGCAAATATTTTTTAAGTTAATTATTCACAAAGAGAATAAGAGGCATTGCCCTTTAGATCTCAATACTAATAACTAAAAACTGAAAGCTTCTCTACTTTAAAAACAAAAAAGCCGCTGTATTTTGCAATACAGCGGCTTTTACTATGCTTATTCTAAAGGCAATTAAGCTTTAGCTGCACGACCCGCACGTTTACGCTCACTTTCAGTTAAGTGACGCTTACGAATACGAATGTTCTCAGGTGTTACTTCTACTAACTCGTCATCATCGATAAACTCAAGCGCTTGCTCAAGTGTGTAGTTCAATGGTGGCGTAAGTGTTTGCGCTTCATCTGTACCAGATGCACGAACGTTAGTAAGTTGCTTACCTTTAAGTGCGTTAACTGTTAGGTCGTTATCACGGCTATGAATACCGATAACCATACCTTCGTAAACTTCAACACCGTGACCGATGAATAATTTACCACGCTCTTGTAGGTTGAATAATGCATTAGTAAGTGCTTTACCAGTTGCATTTGCAATCATTACACCGTTCTTACGTGAGCCAATAGTACCACCTTTATGAGGACCGTAGTGATCGAACGTATGGTACATAAGACCTGAACCAGAGGTAAGCGTCATGAAATCAGTTTGGAAACCGATTAAACCACGGCTTGGGATCATAAAGTCCATACGCATACGGCCTTTACCATCAGGAGACATGTCGGTAAGTTCACCTTTACGAAGACCAATTTGCTCCATGATAGAACCTTGGTGTTCTTCTTCACAGTCAATTGTTACTGTTTCGTACGGTTCTTCTAGTACACCGTCTACTTCACGTAGAATAACTTCAGGACGTGATACAGCTAGCTCGTAACCTTCACGACGCATGTTTTCGATTAAGATACCAAGGTGTAATTCACCACGGCCAGATACACGGAAGCTATCTGGGTTATCCGTTTCTTCAACACGAAGTGCAACGTTGTGTACAAGCTCGTTTTGTAAACGCTCAAGAATGTTACGTGAGGTTACAAATTTACCTTCTTTACCAGCAAACGGTGATGTATTTACAGAGAACGTCATTGTTACTGTAGGCTCATCAACACTTAGTGGAGGTAGCGCTTCAACATTGTTAGGTGCACACACTGTGTCTGAAATTTTAAGCTCACCAATACCCGTTACTGTTACGATATTACCTGCGTAACCACGGTCAGTTTCAATACGCTCAAGGCCTAAGTAGCTTTGCACTGAACCAATTTTACCGTTACGAGTTGTACCATCAGCACTGATGATAGTCACTTGTTGGTTTGGCGCAACAGAACCACGCTTAATACGACCAACACCAATTACACCTTTATAAGAGTTGTAATCAAGCTGAGAGATTTGCATTTGGAAATCACCTTCAGGATCAGCTTCTGGTGGTGATACTTCGTCAACAATCATTTGGAACATAGGTTCCATGTTGTCAGACGGCTCGTCTAAATCTAATGTAGCCCAGCCGTTGATTGCTGAAGCGTAGATTACTTTAAAATCTAACTGTTCATCAGTTGCACCTAGGTTATCAAATAAATCAAAGATTTGATCCATAACCCAATCAGGGCGTGCACCTGGCTTGTCAATTTTATTGATAACAACAATTGGCTTTAAGCCTTGCGCAAATGCTTTTTGCGTTACGAAACGCGTTTGCGGCATTGGACCTTCTTGAGCATCAACAAGTAATAATACTGAGTCAGCCATCGAAAGTACGCGTTCAACTTCACCACCAAAATCGGCGTGTCCCGGGGTATCTACGATATTGATATGGTAATCTTTCCATGAAATGGCCGTATTTTTAGCCAAAATGGTAATACCACGTTCTTTCTCAATGTCGTTTGAGTCCATCACACGCTCTTCGTTACCGCCGCGTGTTTCTAATGTACCTGATTGCTCAAGTAGTTTGTCAACCAACGTTGTTTTACCGTGGTCAACGTGCGCGATAATCGCTATATTTCTTAACTGTTCGATGCTCATATTTTTACTCAGAGAAGTTTATTCTCATTGATCCTGCAAGATCTACGCACTCATCTGCGTTTTCACCAGATGTCCCAGCATAGGATTTAAAAGGGCGCATATTATCCCTCATTAATGACATGGATGAAAGTTTATCCAATATAATTTTAAAAACTTTCTCAATACTTTTACTAAGTATCTGTTTTTTATATGACAATTATATGAAATAAATTTCGGAAAATTACATAAATTGTCGTTTTTTAGCTAATTTGTTGTTTGCTTTGGCACTATTTACTATTTAAGTTAAGCTGATTTAGGTGATTAAAATACGTGCAGAATAAAGCGTGAAATTTTTGCACCAATATGGATATTTTACGCACCACAAAAGTGCAAAGTGCATGACCACTTTTGTGCAATAACAATTTTAGCCTTAATAAACAGCAAGTTAAAATAATGGCATAAAATCGGCTTACCTAAATCCAAAGCATTTAATGCAGCAATAATAAAACCCAACAGTTGGAGGACACATGTCACAATCGGTTTTAGATTTTATTAAAGAAAATGACGTTAAGTTCATTGATTTACGCTTTACTGATACTCGAGGTAAAGAACAACATGTTTCTATTCCTCATCACCAAGTAGATGAAGATTTTTTTGAAGACGGCAAAATGTTCGACGGCTCTTCAATTGCAGGTTGGAAAGGCATTAACGAATCAGACATGGTACTTATGCCTGTTGCTGATTCAGTAAAATTAGACCCATTTACAGAAGAAGCAACGCTTATCGTGCGTTGTGATGTTGTAGAACCATCTACATTACAAGGTTACGAGCGTGACCCTCGTTCGGTTGCTAAGCGCGCTGAAGAGTACATGAAATCTACCGGTATCGCAGACACTGTTTTATTTGGCCCTGAGCCAGAATTCTTCCTATTTGATGATGTTAAATACAAGTCAGATATGTCTGGTTCTATGTACAAAATTGATGCTGTTGAAGCAGCATGGAACTCAGACAAAGAGTATGAAGGTGGTAACACTGGCCACCGTCCAGGTGTTAAAGGTGGTTACTTCCCTTGTTCACCTGTTGACTCTTCACAAGATTGGCGTTCAGCTACGTGTTTAGTACTTGAAGAACTAGGCCAAGTAGTAGAAGCGCACCACCACGAAGTTGCTACAGCTGGTCAAAACGAAATCGCGACTCGCTTTAATACAATGGTATTAAAAGCGGATGAAATCCAAGAGATGAAATATGTTATCCATAACATGGCTCACCTTTACGGAAAAACAGCCACATTTATGCCTAAGCCTGTTGTAGGTGATAACGGCTCTGGTATGCACTGTCACCAATCTTTAGCAAAAGACGGTGTTAACCTTTTTGCTGGTGATAAGTACGGCGGTCTTTCTGAAGATGCACTTTACTACATTGGCGGTATTATCAAGCATGCTAAAGCAATTAACGCATTTGCAAACGCTTCTACTAACTCGTACAAACGTTTAGTACCGGGTTTTGAAGCGCCAGTAATGCTTGCATACTCTGCGCGTAACCGCTCTGCATCAATCCGTATCCCAGTAGTACCATCTGAAAAGGGTCGTCGTATAGAAGTACGTTTCCCTGATCCAACAGCTAACCCTTACCTAGCATTTGCTTCAATGCTAATGGCTGGCCTTGACGGTATTAAAAACAAAATCCACCCTGGCGATGCTATGGATAAGGATTTATATGACCTACCTGCAGAAGAAGCAGCAGAAATTCCACAAGTTGCATCTTCTTTAGAAGAAGCGCTAGAAGCACTAAGTGCTGATCGTGAATTCTTAACGCAAGGTGGCGTATTTACCGATGATTTAATCGACGCTTACATTGCTCTTAAATCTCAAGAAGTTGAAAAGCTTAACATGACAACTCACCCAGTTGAGTTTGAAATGTACTACAGCGTTTAATACGCTGTAGAGTAAATTATCGATAAGATAATAAATGTGTGTTCTCAAGCCCGCTTAGCGGGCTTTTTTTTATGGTAAATTAGGGTTATCTCCACTAAAGTTATGTAATTACAAAAGATGCAGGGTAGCAATGTGAATTACAGGATATTATTACTATTTTTTGCTTTAGGATTAAGCATTTATAGTTACGCAGGCAATGATAAGATTTATGCTTGGAAAGATAAAAATGGTGTTTTAGTGTTCTCAGATACACCACGCAGCGGCGCGCATGAAATAAAATTAAATAGCCAAGATCTTACTTTGTCTGATACCGATAAACACACCCCTGATTCACTACAACCAACGCGCCTTAATCGTTTTCAAATTATGATATCGTCACCTACTCATAACCAAACTGTGCGCGAGAACACAGGCTCAGTGTACGTCACAAGCCGAATAACACCGCGTTTTGAGGCAGGCTTTACTGTACAGCTATTTTTAAACGGTAATGCGTATGGGCCTGCAAGCGGTTTATCAACATTTGCTATACGGAACGTTGAAAACGGCACTCATACTTTGTATCTCAAACTTTATAACAAACAAAATCAAGCCATTGCTATCAGTCAGCCTAGCACCTTTGTTATGCAAAGAAAGGCTATAAACTAAGTACAATGACTCAGATAATAAAATTAGCGCAGCAGTATTTACTGATCAAAACTTGCTTGCAAATATTAACGCACTAAAGTGGTGCAAAGATGCCAAACAAACAAAATTTCAGCCCCGAACTTCTTAATGCCATTTGGCAAAACCAAACAACATCGGTCATGTTACTTGATAAAAATTTTATCCTTGTTTATGCCAATACCAGCACTAGCGAGCTACTTGGCCTGGGTAAAAAACGCATTATTGGGCAGACCTTTAACAGCTTATTTAATTACCACTCTGTGGATTTAGAACGCATAGCTCAGTACTCACTTATTGATGGTGTAGATTGCAGCCAGCACAGAGCTGACGTGGTCTTTATAGATTCTCGACATGCGAAAATAGCCATTACATCACGCCAAGTTAAATTTGAAAACGAGCGCTATATTTTGCTCGAGTGTCGTAAAACCGATGAAGAAATAAAACACGACAAAGCCTCTAATCAAATGCATCAATATCAAGCAGCGCGAAATTTGATTAGAGGACTTGCTCACGAAATTAAAAATCCTTTAGGAGGAATACGCGGAGCGGCGCAGTTATTGCAGTACGAGGTGGATCAACAAGAAAGGGACGAATGCGCTGAACTTATAATTGAGCAAGCAGACCGATTACGTGAATTAGTTGATAGGCTACTTGGGCCAAATCAGCTTCCGCAAAAGTCGTATGGCAATATTCACCAAACACTTGAGTCGGTTGTCAAATTAAGCACATTAGATAACTGTAAAAATATTAATCTAGTTAAAGACTACGATCCAAGTATTCCAGATGTGTTTATAGACCAAGGCAAAGTTCAGCAAGTAGTACTTAACATAGTTCGTAATGCTCAACAGGCGTTAGTGGATGGCGGTGAGATAAAAATAAAAACCCGCATTAATCATCAATATCGCCGCCCCGGAAAAGCCCCTAAAAAAGCCTTGTTGATCCAGGTTTCTGATAATGGACCAGGCATAGACCCTAGCGTTCGCGAGACATTGTTTTACCCGATGATCACCAACAAAGAAGGTGGCTCAGGGCTAGGGCTTTCAATCGCACAAACGCTCATCGATCAGCACGATGGTTATATAGACTGCGATAGCTGGCCTGGCCATACTGAATTTAATATCTATCTGCCTTTTGCAGATTAATGTTTTGGAGTTGGCATGAAAACAGTTTGGCTTGTAGATGATGACGCATCAATTCGCTTTGTATTAGAAAAGGCGCTAACACGTGCAGGATTTGAAGCAGAAAGCTTCGCCAATGCGCAAGACGTGTTAAGTGCGCTAAAATTTAGCCAGCCAACCGTGTTGGTATCTGACGTACGGATGCCAGGCATGGATGGCATGGCACTGCTTGAACTGATAGCAGAGCAAAACCCTGGGCTGCCGGTTATTATAATGACCGCGCACTCAGATTTAGACTCTGCAGTTAACGCGTTTCAAAAAGGCGCGTTTGAGTACTTAGCCAAACCCTTTGATTTAAACGAAGCAGTGGCCTTAATCGAAAGTGCCTGCAGAGCAAACTCAACTAAAAAAACCAAACGTAAACAAGCCCCACCTAAAAGTGCCCATATTATTGGCGAAGCCCCTGCGATGCAGGAAGTGTTCAGAGCGATAGGTAAACTCTCGGCTTCAAGTATGAGTGTACTCATTAATGGTGAGTCAGGCACAGGTAAAGAGCTTGTGGCCAGTGCTTTACATAACCACAGCCCGCGTAAAGAAAACCAGTTTATTGCATTAAACATGGCCGCTATTCCAAAAGAGCTTGTGGAGTCTGAGTTATTTGGCCACGAAAAAGGCGCATTTACGGGTGCCGATAGCGTTCGTAAAGGCCGCTTTGAACAAGCCAATGGCGGCACACTGTTTTTAGATGAAATAGGCGATATGCCACTGGATGTGCAAACACGTTTATTACGCGTACTCGCCGATGGTGAGTTTTACCGTGTGGGCGGACACCAAAGTATTAAGGTTGATGTACGCATTATTGCTGCAACGCATCAAAATTTAGAAGATTTGGTAAAACAGGGTAAATTTAGGGACGATTTATTTCATCGTTTAAACGTTGTGCGCCTTCGTTTACCAGCTCTTAGAGAAAGAACCGAAGACATCGAACGCTTAGCGCAACACTTTTTACACAAAAGCGCAAAAGACCTACAAGTAGAAAGTAAAGTTCTCAGCCCAAAAGCCACAGAGCAACTTAGGCTATTTAGCTGGCCTGGTAATGTGCGCCAACTCGAAAATACCTGTCGCTGGTTAACCGTTATGGCCCCTGGTGAATTAGTAAGTGAGCAAGACCTACCACCAGAGATCATTGATGCGGCGCCTGTTCAACAAGAAGGTGATTGGCTTGATGCGTTTCAGCAATGGCTCAACCAAGAGCTTAAGCAAGGTAAAGAAAATATTTGGCCTGATATTCAAGCACAACTTGAAACTCGCCTGATAAAAACAGCATTAGCTAATTGCTCTGGCCATAAACAAGATGCAGCCATAAAAATTGGCTGGGGGCGCAACACGTTGACCCGCAAATTAAAAGAGCGCAATATTAACTAGTTTCTAACTGTTACTCGTTGGCCTTAGGATGAAATTAATAGAACACATTCCATTATTTAAACAAATGGAAATAGTGAATAGATTGCACTTTTTTAAAGAATTCACCCTTGCTGAACGCCAAGTGCTACTAGAGTCGTTTGGGTTATTGTATTTAGTTAACCAGCATCAGCATTTATTTAAACAATACGATAACGACAAACGCTTATACATTGTATTAAGTGGTGCGTTACTTGTTTTTAAACATAACCACTTGCTGGAGCTTGGCACTATAGAGCCCGGTGAGTTTATCGGTGAAGGTGCATTTATTAATAACCGCGAGCGCAGTACGAGCGCTCGCGCTAAAACCGACACCATAGTACTTGCCATTACCCCAGAGGCACTGACTCGCTTACCAAATGTGATACGCGAAAAAATTAAAGACCGAATTATAGAGGGCATGAGCTTACGCATTGCTAAACTTAGTGAGCACATAGAAACCCACGGTTAGATCAATCCATATAAACAATCTGCAATGAGCAATCAAGCCAACCGGGATTATTTACGTGTGCCGTAAATGTGTAAGTATCGGATGGTTTTGCGCCAAAGGGTGTATTTACCAATGGCTGTGAGTGGCTGTATGTTTGCGAATAATTTTTGTAATAAATAACAACGTAACCATATAAATACTCCCACTTCAGTCTCACTACTGCACCACTGGGTAGCGTAAAATCAACATGCTCATTTACAAATTTGACCACTAAATCATTGTATTTATCGTCGCTGCATTGGGTTGTTCTTAGCTGCTTAGGCATAACAAATTGGCTATTGCTATCTGCATTTTTTAAATAAAAGCCTATATTGCCATCGCCATAAAAATGATTTGATCGCGTTGTATAGTTAACTTGTGGCTCGTAACCTAGCCCCTGCATAATAGTAGCTAGCTGCTCTGTCTCTTTTTGGTAAATTTTATCACTTGATAAAAGCAATGTGGCTTCACCAAAATCCGATGGGATATCTAGCTCTACGTATTCAAAAGGGAGGTTTTGTGCATTTAGTGCAGCGTCTAGCTGTTTGCGTTGCTCCTCTTGCAAGTTTTCGCTAAAAACATAAACAGTTGGTTGTTGGCACGCAGTTAATAGAAGTACCCACGCACAAATTAAAATTCCACTTTTCATAGTTACCCCTATTGATTACAAATGTAGTCTAGTAGAAGCAACTATTGATAGCAAAATTAACGTGTTTGGCTATCCAACCATGCATCAACACTTTGTCGAGTGTATAAAACTTCGTTAAATAAGCGATGACGTTCAAATTCTAACTTTGATTTTTTAAGTGGATCACCACTAATTAGCCGACTGTGCGTATCATTGAACTTAGAAATAACCGAAAAACCGCGTTCATCTTTCTCTTTTTCTGTTTTTACCGAGTTAGCCAGGTGAGCTCTTACATCATCTGCTGTCAGCATATCTGAATTATCTAAGCCCATTAGCTCTTTTTTCATTGCTAATCTAATGCCCATTTACTGCTCCAATTATATGCAGACCTAAACAATTAAAACGGTTAAATTCTTACCATTTATGTAGGTACACTTTTTATTTGCCAAAGCAATAGCAAATAGCACACCAAATTTTTGCCAGAGCATACGCATCAAATGCTGCAGTTTTTTTAAAGTTGAAAAAGTTTTATATTTATCACACTTTTTTTATCCCGCTAGGGCGCGCTTGCTAGGTGCAAAAAACAGTGCAAGCCTTTATACTTGCTGCTTATGCGCCACCAACAGAGATAACCATGTCAGAAGAATATATAGAAATTGAACTTGAAGAAGAGCCCATAGAGCTTTGTAAATTACTAAAAGTACTCGATTTAGTAGAAGGTGGCGGTCAAGCTAAAAACCTTATAGCTGAAGGTTATGTTGGGGTTAACCATGAAATATGTACAATAAAACGGAAAAAATTATACAGTGGCGATGTACTTGAATTTGATGGCGAGCTTTTTCAACTCACTTTAAGTGAAGATGCAACCCCTGTAGAGCGCCCAGTGGTAACAACCCAGCCGCAGGTAGAAAAAGCGCCCAATGAAACAGCGCAAAAGCCTGCAAAAAATAAAAGAAAACGCACTAAAAAACCAAAGGTTGATGAAAAAACAGGGCGCCGCCCTATCTCATTTGGCTAGCCATTAGCGCTTTGTGCCATTTTTATTATATGTATAGGCTCGCTTGAACAGTGAGCCTTTTTGCTCTTTAATTACCTCGTAAATTACAATAAAAACAAGGTAATAATATGGCAACCTCCGTCACCCCTAATTGGTTTAAACCCGCCCTATGGGCAGCACTTATTTGGAATTTACTAGGTGTTTTTGCATTTGTAATGCACCTTATGATGACCCCCGAAATGATAAGTAAACTCCCGCTAGATCAACAAGCTGCCTATTCAAACGTGCCTTTGTGGTCGACCATTGCATTTGCTGTAGCGGTATTAGGTGGCACCCTTGGCTGCATACTACTACTGGCCAAAAATGCGCTTGCAACACCTACATTTGCGCTATCGTTGGTAGCGATATTTATTCAGCAGTTTTATAACTTCTTTGTGATAAATAGCATTAAAATGCTGGGGATAAGCGCAGTGTTTATGCCTATTTTAGTGATTGTTATTGCGTTTTTGCTTTTATATTTAAGCATAAAAAGCAAACAACAAGGTTGGTTAAACTAACCTTACCTCCTTTTTTAAACTCATTTTTTGCTACTTGAAAAAACAATTTTAGGTAGCACTTCTATACTAAGACTGTCTAAAAAACATGCATTGCACAACCTGCTTTTTAGCCTGTTTTGTCATATTTATTATCTCTGGTATGCACTTTGCAAACTAATGGCAAATAAACACGTTATTTTATCAAGGACATAATCCTAACTATCAAAGGGGCAAAAAATGAATAGTTTCGACACCCAACAACAATTAACGATTAATGGCGAGCAATACCATATTCACTCACTTAAAGGATTAGGCGACAAAGCAAAGCGATTGCCCTTTTCTCTCAAAGTATTACTAGAAAACCTGCTACGCAATGAAGATGGTGTAAATATAAAAGAACAAGACATTCAGGCCCTCCTTGACTGGGACCCTAAAGCAAAACCCTCAGCTGAGGTGGCTTTTACACCCGCCCGTGTTGTCATGCAAGATTTTACAGGTGTTCCCGCCATTGTTGATTTAGCCGCTATGCGTGATGCAATGGAAAAGCTAGGGGGCGATCCTGCAAAAATAAACCCGCTTTCTCCTGCTGAACTTGTAATAGATCATTCTGTACAAGTAGATGGCTACGGTGACGACGGTGCGTTTGATTTAAATGCCAAGCTAGAGTACGAGCGTAACAAAGAACGCTACGAATTTTTACGCTGGGGGCAAACTGCTTTTGATAATTTAAAGGTAGTCCCACCTGCTACAGGTATTGTTCACCAAGTAAACTTGGAGTTTTTAGCGCGTGTTGTTTTTAACGACAATAAGAACGGAAAATCAATAGCCTACCCAGACACCCTAGTAGGGACTGATTCGCACACCACCATGATTAATGGCTTAGGTGTGCTAGGCTGGGGCGTAGGCGGTATCGAAGCCGAAGCCGCCATGCTTGGACAACCGATTAGCTTACTTATTCCTCAAGTGGTGGGCTTTAAATTAAATGGCCGTTTACCCGAGGGTACCACTGCTACCGATTTAGTACTTACCGTTACCGAAATGCTACGAAACCATGGAGTGGTGGGTAAATTTGTTGAATTTTATGGTGACGGCCTAGCTGATTTACCGCTAGCTGATAGAGCAACTATTGCTAACATGGCGCCAGAGTACGGTGCAACATGTGGTATTTTCCCAATTGATGATGAAACCATTAACTACCTGCGTTTGACAAACCGCGATGAAGATCACCTTAAACTGATTGAAGACTACGCTAAACACCAAGGCTTATGGCGCCATGAAGGCGACGAAGCGCATTACACCGATACCCTAGAGCTTAAATTAGACGATGTAGTGCCAAGCCTTGCAGGTCCTAAGCGCCCACAAGACAGAATTACACTTGATAAAGCTGGTGATGTGATAGGCCAGCACCTTAAAGGTTTCCAAGATGAGCGTATGGCGCGTCGTGATAAAAGCGATATTGAAGAAGCACGCATTGAAAGTGAAGGCCCAACCACTAACCCAGATGAACCAGTAGACGAAGCGCAGTTTATGGGGGCAGCCAAAGTAAAATTTAAAGGCCAAGAATTTGAGCTAAACGACGGTGCCTGTGTTATTGCCGCCATTACAAGCTGTACAAACACTTCTAACCCCAGTGTAATTTTAGCCGCAGGCTTAGTAGCTAAAAAAGCCAAGCAGCTAGGTATTAACGTAAAACCTTGGGTTAAAACATCGCTTGCACCGGGCTCACAAGTGGTCACCGACTACCTTGAAAAAGCCGACCTAATGGATGACCTAGAGGCATTAGGCTTTAATTTGGTCGGTTATGGCTGTACCACGTGTATAGGTAACTCAGGCCCGCTTGCAGATGAAATTAGCGAAGCTATTCAAAAACACAAATTGGTTGTAAGCTCTATTTTATCGGGTAACCGTAACTTTGAAGGGCGTATACACCAAGACGTTAAAATGAACTTTTTAGCCTCGCCTCCACTTGTGGTAGCGTATGCCATTGCTGGGCGTACAGACATAGATGTATACAACGAGCCACTTGCGCAAGATGAAAACGGTAACGATATTTACCTGAAAAATATTTGGCCAAGCGTAAGCGAAGTCAACGAACTAGTACAAAAAACGGTAACCAAAGAAATGTTCGAAAAAAGCTATGCTAACGTATACGAAGGCGACAGCCGTTGGCAAAAAATTCAAATACCTGATGGTAAGCTCTACGATTGGGATGAGGGGTCAACTTACATCAAAAAAGCACCATTCTTTGAGGGCATGAGCGTTGAGCCACCAGGCGTGCCAACAATTGAAGGGGCGCGTTGTTTGGCTAAACTTGGCGATTCAGTAACAACAGACCATATCTCTCCTGCGGGGGCAATTAAAGCTGAAGCGCCAGCCGGTATTTACTTACAGGAAAAAGACGTAGAAAAAGCGCAGTTTAACTCGTATGGTTCTCGCCGTGGTAACCACGAAGTGATGATGCGAGGCACATTTGCAAATGTTAGGCTTAAAAACTTACTCGCCCCAGGTACTGAAGGTGGCGTTACTCGCACCCAACCTGATGACAAACTTGCCAGCATTTACGATGCCGCAATGGAATATGAAAAAAGTAACACACCATTAATTGTGTTAGCGGGTAAAGAGTACGGTACTGGGTCATCACGCGATTGGGCAGCAAAAGGCTCGCTTTTATTAGGTGTAAAAGCGGTGGTTGCACAAAGTTATGAGCGTATTCACCGCTCTAACCTTATTGGTATGGGTGTACTGCCTTTACAGTTTAAAGAGGGTGAAAGCCACGAATCATTAAACCTAACTGGCCAAGAGCAATTTGATATTGAAGGTTTGTACGATAAAACGAATGAAGTGAGCATTATTGCCACTAATGCTGAGGGCAAAAAAGTCAGCTTTAGTGCCGATGTACGTATAGATACCCCTAAAGAGTGGGATTACTACAAACACGGCGGCATTCTACAATACGTTTTACGTAATATGCTTGACTAATCATATACTTAAAACTAAAAAGCCTAGCAATTGCTAGGCTTTTTTATGCGCGAATATTTCATCGC
Source organism: Pseudoalteromonas sp. P1-13-1a (assembly GCF_001401875.1). Classification (NCBI taxonomy): domain Bacteria; kingdom Pseudomonadati; phylum Pseudomonadota; class Gammaproteobacteria; order Alteromonadales; family Pseudoalteromonadaceae; genus Pseudoalteromonas; species Pseudoalteromonas sp. P1-13-1a. The sequence continues at coordinate 12,959 of NZ_LKDV01000035.1, forward strand.
TTTTTACAAGCAAATTATACTTGCCTAGTACCCACCTATACTTTGTATTTCTTTACTGCGTTGCTCTAATTTTTGCTTTGCCTTTTCGGCGTCTTCAAACAGTTTTTGAATAGATTCAGCGTTGTAAACGGTAGGTGTCGGTGGCTGGATACTCTTTTTTGAAGTGTTCGCACTGCTGCTTAGAATTGAAGTATCTTCTGCAGCTACAACCGTTACATCACGGGCATCAAGTGTTACCTCAATGCTTTTACCATCTTCATTAGGCGTATCAGAAAAATGCCATTGGCCGTTTGTATCTTGCCACTTATAAATTTTGCTACCTGGTTTAATTGTTGCGGCATCACTGTTTACACTTTGCGCAATTTTATCGCCCGCTTGCTTTGCACCTTGCACAGCCTGATTAAGCGTATTGGTAGATAACGCGACCATTTTTTCTTTAATTTTGTGAGATTCAGCACTAATTAACGAACCAGAAAGCCACGTTTGGCCATCAGGCTTTTTAAGGTAAAACAAAGAGATAACAGCAATGATCATGACTGATATTGCCAAGTAGGTGAAGTATTTCATAGCGTTCCTGCTTAAAAATGAATCCTTGAAAAACAAGTCTAATAAAAAATTCTTAATCAGGCAATTTTTTTGCAATAAAAAACGCAACCTAAGTTGCGTTTAAATAGTTGTTTAGTATTCGCTTTTTTAAATACCGTCGCCGTCAATATGCAGCCCGCATTCGCGGTTTAAACCAAAAAAGCGCGTTTCTTCTTCGCTCATACCCGGCTCTAGTTTACGCGTAGTGTGCACATCACCCATCGACACATAACCTTGCTCCCATAACGGGTGGTAAGGTAAATCATGCTTAGTAAGGTATTGGTATACATCGCGGTTTGACCATTCAATAATTGGGTATACTTTTACCGTACCTCGGCTTATTTCGACAAATTGTTTGTCTGCTCGGGTCGATGATTGGTCACGGCGCAGGCCACTAAACCAGGTACCTGCACCTATTTCTTTTAATGCACGTGTCATTGGCTCAACTTTATTAAGCTGATTATATTGCTTAATACCGGCTTCGCCTTGTTCCCACAATTTACCGTACTTAGCTTCTTGCCACGCTGGGCTTAGCTCGGCTTTATACACTTTTAAATTAAGTGATAAACGCGTAGTCATTTGTTCAATAAACTGATACGTCTCTGGAAATAAATAACCTGTATCGGTTAATACCACAGGAATATCAGGACGCTGCGATGTTACTAAATGCAGCATTACCGCCGCTTGAATACCAAAACTTGATGATAAAAAAGCGGTATCCGGTAAGTGCTCTAGCGCCCATGCAACACGCTGCTCCACACTCATTGGTGCTAGTATGCCGTTTGCATCTGCAAGCAATGCCGCTTGGCTTTGCTCATCAAGCTGTAATATGTTTTTAAATTCACTCATGGTCAATTTTAAACCTCACCCACGCGCTGCGTGGGTATTTAATTAAGCGTGAAAATCGGTTACTGATACTTTTACTTCAGCAACAATGCCTTTGCGAATTACAAAGTCACCAAAACATTCACCGTCGTTTCGCTCGCTTGCCCACTGGCCAATTAGCTTATCAAACGCCTCTAGGTAAACATCTTCACCTACGTTTTCTAGGTACAGTTTTGGAATGCGTGTACCTTCTAAATTACCGCCTAGGTAAACGTTGTATTTACCAGGGCCTTTACCTACTAAACCGGCTTCTGCAAGCATTGCGCGGCCACAACCGTTAGGGCAACCTACTACACGCATAATAATACTGTCATCAGGTATGCCATGCTTAGCAAGTAGCGCTTCGGTTTTTTCAATTAAGCTGGGTAAGTAACGCTCAGCTTCGGCCATAGCAAGCGGGCACGTAGGTAATGCTACACACGCCATTGAGTTTTTACGTTGCTCAGTGTCTTTGTCATCAATAAGGCCGTGGTTACGGGCTATTTCTTCAATGACTGCTTTTTGATCGGCAGGCACACCGGCAATAATTAAGTTTTGGTTAGCCGTCATGCGCATATCGCCTTGGTGCACTTCTGCAATTTTACGACAACCTGTTTTTAATGGCTTACCTGGGTAATCTAAAATACGGCCGCTTTGAATAAATAGCGTTAAATGGTGTTTACCATCAATGCCTTCTACCCAACCGATACGGTCGCCACGGTGAGTAAACTCATAAGGGCGACTTGGCGCAAAGCTTACACCAGCACGTTTTTCTACTTCCGCTTTAAATACATCTGTGCCAACGCGGTCTAGTGTGTATTTAGTTTTTGCATTTTTACGGTTTGAGCGGTTACCCCAATCGCGCTGCACTGATACAACGTGCTCAGCAATTTTCAGTGTGTGCTCAAGTGGGATAAAACCAAAGTCATCTGCTTTTCGCGGATACGTAGCCGTATCACCGTGAGTCATAGCAAGGCCACCACCTACGAGTACGTTAAAGCCCACAAGCTTGCCATCCTCTGCAATAGCGACAAAGTTTAAGTCGTTCGCATGCACATCAACTTCGTTGTTAGGCGGAATAGTGACCGTGGTTTTAAACTTACGCGGTAAATACGTTGAGCCTAAAATTGGCTCTTCTGTGGTTTCTGCCTTTTCGCCATTTAACCAAATTTCAGCGTATGCTTTTGTTTTTGGTAATAAATGCTCAGAAATTTTTGCAGCCCACTCGTACGCTTCTTGGTGCAGCTCTGACTCAACAGGGTTAGTTGTACATAGTACGTTACGGTTTACGTCACCTGCAGTTGCTATAGAGTCAATGCCAACGCTATTTAGCATTTGGTGCATGCCTTTAATATTTGGCTTTAATACACCATGAAATTGAAACGTTTGACGTGTTGTTAAACGAATACTGCCGTAGCTTGTTTTTTCATCGGCAAATTTATCAATTGCAAGCCATTGCTCTGGCTTGATGATACCGCCTGGCATACGTGCACGTAGCATTACATTGTGCAACGGCTCTAGCTTTTGCTTTGCACGCTCTGGGCGTATATCGCGGTCATCTTGCTGGTACATACCGTGAAAACGTATAAGTTGGAAGTTATCGGCTGTAAAACCACCGGTAATTTCATCTTTTAAATCTTGCTCTATGGTGCCACGTAAAAAGTTACTTTCTCTTTTTAAACGTTCGTTATCAGAAAGTTTTACGTTTTTATCTTGTTCGCTCATTTTAAATCCTAAATTTGTTACAGTGACGGCTGCTAGCTGTTAATAAAATAAGAAACGTGATTAATACACGTCTTTCTGATAGCGGTTAGCGCTACGTAAGTCTTTTAAATATTGCTCGGCGTCTTCGTAGCTTTTACCGGTGTTTTCGCTGATGATATCAACTAAGGCATTGTGTACATCTTTTGCCATGCGGTTTGCATCGCCACACACATAAAAATGCGCACCCGCTTCTAGCCACTCAAAAATTTCTTTTGAGTTTTTGCGTAGTTTGTCTTGAACGTATACTTTTTCGGCTTGGTCACGACTAAATGCAACGTCAACTTTGCTTAATAGGCCTGATTTTAAATAACCCTGAATTTCTACTTGGTACAAGAAGTCTTGTGTAAAGTGTGGGTTACCGAAAAATAGCCAATTTTTGCCTTGTGCTTCTCGCGAGTCACGCTCTTGTAAAAATGCACGGAATGGTGCAATACCGGTACCTGGGCCAACCATAATAATGGGGGTATTATCATCGCTAGGTAAGCGGAAGTTATCGTTATGCTCACTGAATACTTTAACTTTACACCCTTCTTCAGCACGACGCGCTAAATAACCAGAGCATCCGCCTAAATGTTCGCTGCCAAAGGCGTCAAACTCAACTAACCCTACCGTTAAGTGCACTTCTTCTTCAACCTCGCTTTGGCTTGAAGCGATTGAGTACAAGCGCGCTTGTAGTTTACGTAGGCAATCAACTAAGGTTTGTGCATCTATTTTTGCAGGATTTTGTGCCACTACATCAAAGATTTGACGTGGTTCAATGTACTCACGCATCGCAGCTTTATCTTCTACAAGCTTAAGTAGCTCAGGTGTGCCCGTTGCAACTGCGTACTTTTCTACAAAGCCTGGGTATGACTGAGTAAGCTCTAACTTTTCGATTAATGCATCGCGAATAGACAATGACTCTTCGCCCACTTTTACCTGTGCACTTGCATCGATTTGCGTGTGTGTTAGTAGCTCATCTACACGCGCTTCGTCATTTAAAAAGTACACACCTAATGAGTCACCAGGTAAGTAGGTAATGTCTGAGCCTTCAAGCGAAATCTCAACATGGCGAACATCTTTAGTAGAATCACGCCCTGTAATTTTTTGTACGGTAACAAGCTCTGCCGCAAATGGATTTTGCTTAGTGTATTGGCTTGCTGCCGCTGTTGGCGCACCAAATGGCATAGAAACGACTTGCCCGCCTACTGCATCTTGCTGTGCTTTTAAATCAGGTTCGAATGCATCAAGTGCATCAGTGATCCACGTGGCTGCTTCGTCATCATAATCAACATCTAGGTCGGCACGTTGGAAAATAGTTTCTGCGCCAAGTTTGTTTAAACGCGCTTCAAAGTCTTTTGCTGTTTGACAGAAAAACTCATAGCTAGAATCACCTAAACCAAGTACGGCGACTTTAACACCATCAAGCTTAGGTGCTTTTTTGGTGGTTAAAAACTCATACAATGTTTCAGCGTCTTCAGGTGGTTCACCCTCACCGTAGGTAGATACAACAACGGTTAAAAACTTTTCTTTTTTCAGGGCTGTAGGTTTGTAGTCAGACATGCTCACAAGTTTTACAGCTAAACCGCGCGACTCTGCTTGCTCTTTAAGCTTAGTCGCCACACCTTTTGCATTACCCGTTTGCGAGCCATACAAAATAGTTAACGGTGCAGCATCGCCTGCAGCGGCCGTAGGCGTTTGCCCACCAAGAGCTGACGCGTTTGCATTTGCTGCTAAGTAACCACTTACCCACGCCTGCTGAATCGGATTAAGTTCTGCCACTAAGCCTTGCAGCTTTTGTACTTGCTCTTGCGTTAGCGGGCTTGCCGCTGCGTTAAGTTGACCTAACAACATGAATTTGTTCCCCATAACCCTGAAAATTACATACAGCCCACGTTATGCGCTGTTCAAAATGAGTTTTACCCCACCCAGAGTAACTCTGCTGAGGTTTTATTAGTGTGCAGGATAGCGGGCTATGCGGTGAGAAAAAAAGAATAGAATCTGCTTTGTTATTCCATTTAGTTATTAATTTATATTAAGACCTTCAAAAACAGCTTAAAGGCTTATTATTGCTATTTTATTAATTTTTCATTTAACAATTTTGTAACCTAACGCAGATAGTGTATGTTATTTACTCAACTATAAAAATAGGAACAATCATGTCACACGGGACATACAAAAATAAATTACTTAGCACGGCATTACTCATTGCCGCCACCCCAGCAATGGCCAATATCACAAATGGCGGCTTTGAGCAGTGGACAGGGAATACCCCTGACGCATGGACTACCATTGATAGCGGCATTAATGTATCGCGCTCGACCAATATCATAAATAACGCAAACAGCGCAGCAGCTGTTAACGTAACCACCGGCTCGCAAAGCAATACCGACTTATTACAACAAGTCAGTGTGGAAGCTGGCAAAACATATGATTTCTCCGTGGATGTATATCACACTGAAGGAAATATAAGAGCTCGCCTTTATGTAGATGGCTACCAAGGGTACTCTAACCAAGCACAAACTAACCAATGGCAAACTATTAGCCACAGCTATACGCCAAGCAGTAACAAAACCATTAATGTGGGTTTACGTTTTTACGATATGAGCGGCTTTGACGGCAATGAAACCGTTTATGTAGATAACTTTTTGCCTAATACAGACGGTGGCGCTTCAGGCAGCTGTAACGACCATAGCCTTACCTTAACACTTAATACCGATAACTACGGCAGCGAAACCAGCTGGGTGATTAATAACAGCCAAGGTAGCGGTATCGCAAACGGCAGTGGCTACGCCTCAAATACGCAATACAATGAGCAAGTTTGTTTAACTGATGGTACTTACTCTTTAGTTATGAGCGACAGTTATGGCGACGGTATGTGCTGTAATGTTGGTAACGGTAGCTATAGCCTAACTTATGGCTCTACAGAGCTTGCAAGCGGTGCAAGCTTTAGCAGCACTGATAGCACCACGTTTGAGCTAGGCAGTGGCTCTGGCGGTGATACTGGTGGCGGCACTAACCCAACACCCACAGGTTACTACGTAACAACTCAGGGTTTATCGGGCTATGCATTAAAAACTGAGCTTTATAACATTATCAAAAATCACAGCTCGCAAGGTTACTCAGCTATTTGGAATTTTTACGACTCCTCAGCACGCGATAAATACTTTGAAAACGATAACAGTATTTTAGATATGTATAGTGAAAAGCCAAATGGTAGCGACAGCTATACCTATACCGCGGTGAGCGATCAGTGTGGTACGTATAACAGTGAAGCCGATTGCTATAACCGTGAGCATTCATTCCCTAAAAGCTGGTTTGGTGGCACTGTTGAACCAATGAATTCAGACGTGCACCACATCTACGCTACCGATGGGTATGTTAATTCAAAACGCAGTAACTTCCCGTTTGGTGAAGTAGCAAGCGCAACGTTCACATCAACAAATGGCAGTAAATTAGGCAGTGCCACTAGTTCATTAAATTACACAGGAACGGTTTTTGAACCCATTGATGAATTTAAAGGCGACTTTGCACGCGCATACTTTTACATGGCAACTCGCTATGAGAACGTAATTGGCTCGTGGCAAAACAACACAACAGCCAGTAATGCAGTCCTTAACGGTACTAGTAATCAAGTATTCGAGAGTTGGGTGGTAGCTATGCTACTAAACTGGCATAACGCCGACCCTGTTAGCCAAATGGAGCTTGACCGAAACCAAGCAGCTTTTGAGTTTCAGGGGAATCGCAACCCATATATCGATCACCCTGAATTTGTTGAGATGATTTGGTAATAACTTTTAGCCCCAGCATTAACTGGGGCTTTTTAATACCTGAACTTTTTGCTCAGCAATAAGTGACTCCACATACCGCTTTTCTAAATCCCACGGATGACGCTTCCAGCCCTTAAAACCAAAGCCGATAATATACACCTGTGCTTGCTGCTTTAAAAAGTACTCTATGGCTAACATTCCTGAACTGGGTGTTTTAGCTCTAAAAGCAGGTTTACCAAACGTATATAAGTGTTTTAATAATGCTGTTTTATCGTGCTGGGCGATGCGACTCACGTTGGCGTGCGGGCTATATTTACGTATTATTTCATCACCATGGTCAATACAGCCCCTGCGGTTAATTAGCTTATAAAAAGGTTGGATAAATAAGCTAGGTTTTGGGTCGGTGATCATGACATTTTTCAGCTGCGTTATATCTATACCTGGAAACGCTGCGCAAAGCATTGCGCCTTGCTTACCTCTTCCTACTAGCCATAAATCAGTACATTTTTGGCCTAAGTTTGCAGGCATATTTGCACACATATTAAAGCGCACCACTCTATCAAAGCTGCTTAAGGCTTTACTTACATCCTTTTCGACGGGGCCATTACCTATAATCAACACTGTTTGCTTAGTCATTTTACACTCCTTGTACCTTTAATAGCGCATACTAACGTGCCCGCTATTCTTTACCAGCAAACTTATATTAAACTTTTTTTCAGCCACTCGCCTGTGCGGTAAATTAGCAGGCACTACTTTTGATTTAAGGCCTGCTCTGCACGCGCTATTGATTCGTAGCGCTTGCCTGTAATTTTTATCAGCCATACTTTATCTGTAAAGGTGCGGCTTAAATACACTGTTTGCCCATTTGGGATTTGCGGCATAAAAGAAGAAATAGATTCCCACTTGCCACCAACCTGCTCTTTTAACTTCAAGCTGGCGTTAAAGTGCGTTCCCTCTGCGTTTGGCTTTACTTCAAGTGCCGTCATTTGAGTATCATCACCAATTTCTATCATTGCACTTTTATTTAATAGCGTGAGTAGCTGAGGCTGATGCGTGGGGCTTAGGTTTTTTAAAGCCTGTTCTATTTTACTATCTACCGTAATCTCATTCTGTAATTTATAAATACTGGCTTTAATTGCAAAAACAGGCTCTGCGTAACTAGAGTTTGTAAAAAACAGTGAACTGATAAGCACTAAAATAGCACTAGTGAATTTATTAGACATATTATATCTCCTTATTAAAATCGAATTGAGCATACCTTATATTTTGTTAAAGTGAACATAAGCTATTAATATTCATAATATTCTTTATATTAATAAGCATGAATATGCGCTTTTAGGCTATTTATAAATACAAATTTTAGCGATAATAAAACGCTTAACTAATCAAATAAGAGCAAAGGGTATGCAAGCATTAGGAATGGAGTTGAAGCGCCTTAGAGCAAATAAAAAGTGGACGCAAGCTTTTGCAGCGCGTGAAATTGGAATTCAACAGTCGTACCTTTCAAAGCTTGAAAATGGACAGTTTATCCCTTCAGCTGAGGTGATTGAAAAGCTTAAACTTTGCTATGGCCAAACCTGTTTTGACAAATGCCTACCTATAAATTCAACTAAACATACGCCCTCAAACATCACTTTAATTATGAGCCTGACTTTATTTATGTGCGGGCTGATAGCGTGGTTATGTGCAGCATATGAAATTTTTTATCCACAAACCTACTTCACCTATCAAGCAAAGCTAGATGACTTTTTAGCATTTAATATCACTCAGCAATACCAAGGCGAGCGCTTTATAGAGGGAGATGTGACCTATCAAATTGTAGGAGAAAGGCAGGTTAGTCGTATCGAGAACCGCTTCATAGTAGTAGGCTCTGCCGTGGGCATAGTAATATCTTTTGTTATAGCCCTGCTTTCACAAAGACACAGGTTTATTAATTTAAAACCCCGATAGTGCGTTGTAAGCAATTTTAACGTCAGCAGTGACTGTTCCTCCCTCAATTTAGCTTACTATTAATGCAGGTTGGTATTTAGACTATTGCGTATTAATGGCTCTTTTATTCTAGGAAATGCCCTAGGCTCAAGCCAAACTGCGGTGCTCATATTCACTTTGAGCTGCTTACAGCTAAAAACTTACCGCTTATCTCTTCTTTCTTTACACACAAAAAGCCCCGGCTAATGCCAGGGCTTTTTACAAAACTTACTTAATTTAAAAATTAAGCTTGTTTTGGACTAGAAACAACGTCTACTAAAGTCCAAGATTTATTCTTAGAAATTGGCGCGCATTCACGGATAGTAACTACGTCACCCGCTTTTGCTGTGTTGTTTTCGTCATGTACGTGTAGCTTAGTAGTACGTTTGATGAATTTCCCATAGATTGGGTGCTTCACGTAACGTGCGATAGCAACAGTGAAAGATTTTTCCATCTTGTCGCTTACTACACGGCCTTGAAGAGTACGAATTTTATCGCTCATTATTGACCTGCCTTCTGGTTAATAATTGTTTTTACACGCGCGATATCGCGACGTACTGTTCTTAGCGTGTGTGTCTGAGCTAACTGACCAGTGCTTGCTTGCATGCGCAGGTTGAACTGCTCACGAAGAAGTCCTAGAAGTTCAGCATTTAGCTCTTCTACGCTTTTGTCTTTTAGTTCGCTTGCTTTCATCACATTACCGTCCGAGTTACGAAAGTTGTTTTGAATGGCAGTTTACGAGCTGCAAGGTCAAATGCTTCACGAGCAAGCTCTTCAGAAACACCTTCCATTTCGTAAAGTACTTTACCAGGCTGAATTTCAGCAACCCAATATTCAACAGAACCTTTACCTTTACCCATACGAACTTCAAGAGGCTTTTCTGTGATCGGCTTGTCAGGGAAGACACGGATCCAGATTTTACCTTGACGTTTCACGTGACGCGTCATAGCACGACGAGCTGCTTCGATTTGACGAGCAGTCATGCGGCCACGACCAGTAGCTTTCAAACCGAAAGTACCGAAGCTTACTTTGTTACCGTTTTGCGCTAAACCGCGGTTGCGGCCTTTGTGCATTTTACGGAATTTTGTACGTTTTGGCTGTAACATTACTCGCTACCTCTACTTAGCACTTTTTTTGGCTTTCTTTGGTGCGCGTTTAGCTGGCTTCTCTTGCTCTTGTACTAGTGGTAAACCACCAATAACTTCGCCTTTGAAGATCCAAACTTTAACACCAATGATACCATAAGTGGTTAAGGCTTCAGAAGTTGCGTAGTCGATATCAGCACGAAGAGTATGTAGAGGTACACGACCTTCACGATACCATTCTGAACGTGCGATTTCTGCGCCGCCAAGACGACCGCTAACTTCAACTTTGATCCCTTTAGAACCGATGCGCATTGCATTTTGTACCGAACGCTTCATAGCGCGACGGAACATAACACGACGCTCTAGCTGAGAGGCAATGCCGTCTGCAACTAATTGTGCATCTAATTCTGGTTTACGTACTTCAGAAATATTAATCTGAGCAGGTACACCAGCAATCTTAGTTACCGCTTGACGTAATTTTTCTACGTCTTCGCCTTTTTTACCGATAACAACACCCGGACGAGCCGTATGAATTGTTACACGGATAGATTTAGCTGGACGCTCAATAACGATTTTAGACACAGAAGCCGCTTTTAATTCCTTAGTAAGGAAAGTACGTACTTTGTGATCGCCAAAAAGCTGATCAGAGAAATCTTTAGAACTCGCGTACCAGGTAGAAACCCAAGGTTTAGATATACCTAGGCGAATACCAGTAGGATGAACTTTTTGTCCCATTACTTATACTCCTAGCTATCTGAAACCACAACAGTGATGTGGCTTGTACGCTTAAGGATGCGGTCTGCGCGTCCTTTAGCACGTGGCATAATACGTTTCATTGTAGGACCATCGTCCACAAAAATCGTAGCTACACGAAGCTCATCAATGTCAGCACCTTCGTTATGCTCTGCGTTAGCAATAGCAGACTCAAGTACTTTTTTAACTAATACAGCCGCTTTCTTAGGGCTGTACGCCAGGATTTCTAGAGCGCGATCGACAGGTAATCCGCGGATCTGATCTGCAACTAGACGTGCTTTTTGCGCCGAACCAGAGGCGAATTTATGTTTAGCTAATGCTTGCATTTATCATTCCCCTCTTAACGTTTCTTCGCTTTCTTATCCGCAGCATGGCCGCGGTAAGTGCGAGTTGGTGCAAATTCACCCAGTTTGTGACCGATCATTTCGTCTGTGATAAACACAGGAACGTGCTGACGACCATTATGGACAGCGATGGTCAATCCGATCATGTTAGGTATGATCATTGAACGACGGCTCCAAGTTTTAATTGGCTTCTTGTCACCGCTTTCCAACGCTTTCTCTACCTTCTTCAGCAAGTGTAGGTCTATAAATGGACCCTTCTTGAGAGAACGTGGCATGGCTATTCCTCAACTATTATTTAGTACGACGACGTACGATGAATTTATCAGTACGCTTGTTCTTACGTGTCTTAGCACCTTTAGTCGGCTTACCCCATGGAGACACAGGATGACGACCACCAGATGTACGACCTTCACCACCACCGTGTGGGTGATCTACCGGGTTCATGGCAACACCACGAACTGTCGGACGGATACCACGCCAGCGATTTGCACCTGCTTTACCAAGTGAACGAAGCATATGCTCAGCATTGCCTACTTCACCAAGTGTTGCACGACAATCAGATTGTACTTTACGAACTTCGCCAGAACGAAGACGTAATGTTACGTATTGACCATCACGCGCAAGGATTTGAACGTATGCACCAGCAGAACGTGCAATTTGAGCACCTTTACCTGGTTTTAATTCTACGTTGTGAACAGTCGAACCTACAGGCATATTACGCATAGGTAATGCATTACCAGTCTTAATTGGTGCATCAACACCAGACTGGATTACATCGCCAGCTTTTAAGCCTTTTGGTGCGATAATGTAACGACGCTCACCGTCTGCATATAATACAAGAGCGATGTTTGCGCTACGATTTGGATCATATTCTAAACGCTCAACAGTAGCAGGAATGCCATCTTTAGTACGTTTAAAATCGATTACACGGTAATGATGCTTATGACCACCACCAATGTGACGAACCGTAATACGACCGTTGTTATTACGACCACCTGATTTAGAGTTTTTCTCTAAAAGTGGAGCGTAAGGTTTACCCTTATGTAAATCTGGGTTAACCACTTTAACTAGGTGACGACGACCCGCAGAAGTTGGTTTACACTTTTGAAGTGCCATAATTCTAACTCCCCTTATTACTCGGCGCCGCCGACAAAGTCTAGCTCGCTACCTTCTTTAAGAGTAACGTAAGCTTTCTTCCAGTCGCTACGACGACCGAAACGCATGCCAGTACGTTTTGTTTTACCCTTAACGTTAAGTGTGCGAACACCCGTTACTTCTACTTCAAAAAGCTTCTCAACTGCCGCTTTAATTTCAGCTTTAGTTGCATCATTTGTTACTTTGAAAACAATCGTGTTGTTTTCTTCAGCAGCAATTGTGCTTTTTTCAGAGATATGTGGAGCAAGGATCACTTTTAAAAGACGTTCTTCACGGATCATGCTAGCGCCTCCTCAAGTTGCTTAACAGCAGCAGCTGTAATAAGTACCTTGTCGAAAGCAATTAAGCTTACAGGATCGATACCAGCTACATCACGCGTGTCAACCTTGTACAGGTTACGTGCCGATAAGAAAAGATTTTCATCTACTTCTTCAGTCACGATAAGAACATCTTTAAGCTCAAGTTCTTTAAGCTTAGAAACTAGTTCTTTAGTTTTTGGTGCTTCTAAACCAAAGCTTTCAACAACGATTAAACGCTCTTGACGAACTAATTCAGATAAGATGCTTTTGATCGCACCGCGGTACATTTTACGGTTTACTTTTTGGCTGTGGTCTTGTGGTTTAGCTGCGAAGCTAACGCCACCTGAACGCCAAATTGGGCTACGGATTGTACCAGCACGTGCACGGCCAGTACCTTTTTGAGCCCATGGTTTTTTACCACCACCGCTTACTTCAGAACGTGTCTTCTGAGCACGAGTACCTTGACGAGCACCTGCTGCGTATGCAACAACTACTTGGTGTACTAATGCTTCGTTAAACTCACGTCCAAAAGTAGCTTCAGAAACTTCAAGAGCGCCAGAAGCGTCTTTAATTGCTAATTCCATCACTAAATCTCCAGGACTTATGCTTTAACAGCTGGTTTAACGATAACGTCACCGCCGATAGCGCCAGGTACTGCACCTTTAACTAAAAGCAAGTTACGCTCAGCGTCAACGCGAACTAGTTCTAAGTTTTGAGTCGTTACACGCTCAGCACCCATATGACCGGCCATTTTCTTACCTTTAAACACCTTACCAGGTGATTGGTTTTGACCGATTGAACCAGGAGCACGGTGAGATAGAGAGTTACCATGTGTAGCGTCTTGCATGCTGAAATTCCAGCGCTTAACACCACCTTGGAAACCTTTACCTTTAGAAGTACCGGTTACGTCAACTTTGTTGATTTCGTTGAATAATTCAACAGTAAGCTCAGCGCCTACTTCAAAATCGCCTTCACCACCATTTAGGCGGAATTCCCACAGACCGCGACCCGCTTCAACACCAGCTTTAGCGAAATGACCCGCTGCTGCTTTGTTTACACGGCTTGCTTTTTTAGTGCCTGCGGTTACTTGAAGCGCGTTATAACCGTCTGTTGCGTCAGATTTGATCTGAGCAATGCGGTTAGGAGTCGCTTCGATAACTGTCACAGGGATAGATACACCATCTTCAGTGAAGATACGTGTCATACCCACTTTACGACCGACTAGACCTAATGCCATTTTCCTATAACCTCTCTAATCTTTCGATTAACCCAGGCTGATTTGAACATCAACACCAGCAGCAAGATCTAAACGCATTAATGCGTCAACAGTCTTGTCAGTTGGTTCTACGATGTCGATCAGACGTTTATGGGTGCGGATCTCGTACTGATCACGCGCATCTTTGTTTACGTGCGGTGAAGTTAGTACAGTAAAACGTTCAAAGCGTGTAGGTAGTGGGATTGGACCACGTACTTGTGCGCCTGTGCGTTTCGCAGTTTCCACGATTTCCGCCGTTGATTGGTCAATCAAACGGTGGTCAAAAGCTTTTAGGCGAATACGAATGCGTTGATTTGACATTCTTAAACCTCAATATAAAGAGCATTTAAAGAGCATAAAAAAACGACCGAAACAATCTTAATAATTAAGATGCCGGTTGTTAATTTATATCTACGATGAGTTCCAAATCGGAACTCCTGTTTATTAGCTTGAAATCCAAGCTTAATTTATCCCTTCAAGTTCCAGAGGAATCTTGAAAGCCTGCGTATTATAGTGATATTGGTGATAAATGCAACAACTAATTGCAATTTAATTACGGGGGCAAAGCTGTGCAAATAACCGCCGCCAGTTATTTATAGCTATAATTGAACTGCTCAGCACCGAATCAGTCCTAAGCTTATAATTTAACCGATTACGCAAATTACAGGATTTTATAGATATTATGGTATCCTATGCGCTAATTTTGCTTTTAATACTCTCAATATGGTGAGTCGATGCGTTTATTAAATTATTGTTTGAATTTTCTTACTAGCTGCGTAAGCCGTGTTTTGGTAAAAAGTAAGGTCCTTCCCCAAAGCCCAATAGAACAATATGACCTAAATCCGGAGCATCCTACTTTTTATATAGTTCGGTTAAATTCGCGCTTCGATTTAGCTGCCCTTACTAATGTATGTAAAAAGCATGGCTTGCCTAACCCATGCGACTATCAGACTCTAGGAAACCAAGAGCTTGAACGTTTTATAGGTATTAAAAACCCACCACCGTTATTTGGCGATACCGCTAAGCCGACTGCGGCCCTCTCTCAGGGTAAACAAATAATTGAACATTTACTAAATAGCGGTCAAAAGAATGTACAGGTGGTGCCAGTCACTATTTTATGGGGACGCGACCCAGGTAAAGAAAAGCCGGGAATTCGTACCTTAATTACCCACTCGCTTACGCCTAGCTGGTTTAGAAAGTTTTTTGTTGTGTTGTTTTCTGGGCGCGATAATTTTATTCGCTTTAGCCAACCGCTCGATTTATCACTTATTGTGAATGAAAAAGCCGATGTTAACGAGCTACCACAAAAACTATTGCGTGTTGCTCGTGTGCACTTTAAGCGTCAAAAACTGGCCGCTACCGGCCCTAAAATGCCCTCGCGTGAGCAATTATTTAACTCACTTTTAGCTTCACCTACTATAAAAAAAGCGATTCAAGATGAAGCAAAGTCAAAAGGGATAAGTCAAGCAGAAGCACGCCAAAACGCATTAAAGCTACTAGATGAAATAGCGGCTAATTATTCTGAGGCGATGATACGTGTAGGCGACAGAATTTTAACCTGGCTATGGACTAAGCTCTACAACGGTATAGATATAAAGTACACCGAGCAAATCCATGAGCTTACCAATAAAGGTCACGAGATAATCTATATGCCGTGCCATCGTAGCCACATGGATTATTTGTTACTTACCTATGCTATATACCATCAAGGTTTGGTGCCGCCGCATATTGCCGCGGGTATTAATCTTAACTTTTTCCCTGCCGGCGGTATTTTTCGTCGTTCAGGGGCATTTTTTATTCGCCGCTCGTTTGCCGGTAATAAACTTTACTCTGCCGTATTTAAAGAATATTTAAGCCAGCTATTTATTAAAGGCTACTCAGTTAAGTTTTACACTGAGGGTGGGCGCAGCCGCACTGGCCGATTACTACCGCCAAAAACCGGTATGCTTGCGATGACGTTGCAAGCCATGCTACGCGGCATAGATCGCCCTGTATCTATTGTGCCGGTATACATTGGCTACGAACATGTAATGGAAATTAATACTTATTTAAAAGAGCTTGCCGGTAAAGATAAAAAAGGCGAGTCAGTTTTTGGTATTTTTAAAGCCATTAAAAACCTTAAAAACTATGGCCGTGGTTACCTAAACTTTGGCGACCCTATTTCTATCAACCAATACTTAAACGATAACCAACCTGATTGGCGCGATGCTGTACACTCAACTGATGTACAAAAGCCACAATGGCTAGGTCCGCAAGTGGCGGCGCTTGCCGACCAAGTAATGGTAAAAATTAATAATGCTGCAGCCCTTAATGCCGTGAATTTACTGGCTATGATTTTGCTAGTTAATGACAAGCACGCACTAAGTAAACCTAAGCTATTAGCACAGCTTGATTTTTACCTGCGCTTACAACGCGATGCAAGCTATAGTAATAAAGTAACTGCACCCGATGAAACACCAGAGCAGCTATTAACACACGCTATTAAGCTTAATAAGTTTGATGTTATTAGCGATGAATTTGGTGAAATTATTGCAATTAACGATAAAGAAAAAACTTTATTTAACTATTACCGTAATAATATTTTGCACTTATTTGCCGTGCCAAGCCTGATTGCTTTGCACTTATTTAAGCAACACAGTAGTACGGTTGAGCAATGCCAAAAGTTAGTGTCGGCTTTTTACCCTCTGTTTGCCAAAGAGTGGTATTTACAGCCACTAGAGGAAAACTACATAAGCCGTATTTTGGCTAACTTTAGCGATCAAAACTTAATTGAGCTCGATGGCGATAGCATTCATGTTACTAACACGAATGATTCGTTAGCTAAACTTGAAATGCTAGGAAGGTCGCTTAGCTTTACATTGCAACGCTACGCTATTGTTGTGGGCTTTATTCAAACCAGTAACGGTATTGAAAAGGCTGAGCTTGAGCGAGAAAGCCAAGTGCTGGCAAACCGTTTGGGCACCTTGCATGGGATAAAAACACCAGAGTTTTTTGATAAAAAAGTGCTGGTAAGTTTTATAGACAATTTACGCGGTGAGCTGTTAATTACCGATGGTGAGAATGGTATTCACGGCAGCACACAGCTGTGCGAAATATACATGTACTTAAAAACCTTACTACCGGCTCGTATATGGCAGTCGGTTAGCGACATAGTGCAAGATCAATGTAACTAACGCTAAACATATTAACTAAATACCATTAAAAAGCCTCAATATTCATAATATTGAGGCTTTTTTGTAAGTTTCGTTGTTTAACCTAAGCGCTCACAACGCACTATAAATAATAGTAAATAGCGTTATTAACTTAGCGCTGGCGCATCACCCCTTCTTGAATAGTTGATGCGACTAAATTACCTTGGCGGTCAAAAAACTGCCCTCTCACTAAGCCTCGCCCAGAGCTAGCGCTTGGGCTGTCTATGGTGTATAAAATCCAATCGTCCATCCTAAATGGGCGGTGGAACCACATCGCATGGTCAATCGTTGCCACTTGCATATTTGGCTGCATAAACGATACGCCATGCGGCTGTAATGCAGTAGGTAAAAACTCAAAGTCAGAGGCATACGCTAATAAGTAATTATGAATACGTTGGTCATCTGGCATATCGCCATTGGCTTTAATCCAAATATGTTTTACTGGTTCAATAACCTCAGGTTTAAACGGATTATGAAAAGTCACCGGGCGCATTTCAATGGGCATTTCCCGTATAAATTTATTACGAATAGCCTCGGGTATGTGATGGGCGTTTTCTTGGTAAAACTCAAGCGATGAGCGCAGTTCTTCAGGGGGCGGTACATTAGGCATAGTTGCTTGATGCGATAAGCCGTCTTCTTCCCCTTGAAACGATGCGGTCATATAAAAAATCGGTTTACCATATTGAATGGCGCTCACACGTCGAGTACTAAAACTTTTACCATCGCGTATAGTTTCTACATCATAAACAATCGGCTTTGCCGCATCGCCAGGGCGTAAAAAGTAAGAGTGTAATGAATGAACAACGCGTCCTTTTGGTAGTGTTTCTTTTGCTGCAGATAATGCCTGCCCCATAACTTGACCACCAAATACCGCTCTAAACCCTAAATCCTGGCTTTGACCGCGATATAAACCCTGTTCAATTTCTTCAAGTGACAATAACGACAATAAATCATCTAATACTTGGCTCATTTGCTGTTCTCTCAATCCCCAGATAAGTTAATGATACTATACAATACATGTATGTAAATCTAACTAAATGAGTAAGGCTATGAATTATTGGCTATTTAAAACTGAGCCCGACGCTTTTTCGATTGATGATTTAAAAAAAGCGCCACTGCAAACCACCTTGTGGGAAGGTGTGCGTAATTACCAAGCACGTAACTTTATGCGCGATGATATAAAACTAGGAGACTTAGTATTCATTTATCACTCTAGTTGTAAACACGTAGGCGTTGTGGGTATAGCAACCGTTACTAAAGAATCTTATCCTGATCCAACCCAGTTTGATTTAAATAGCGATTATTACGATGCGAAAGCAACGCCCGACAACCCTCGCTGGTTTGTTGTTGAGGTAACCTATAAATGCCATTTAAATAAACGGGTGAGTTTAAAAGACATTAAAACTAACGAGGCAATTAACGAACTAGCCCTTAAAAAGGCAGGCCGACTATCAGTTATGCCAGTCACACAAAACGATTGGGAGCAAATAATAGCTATGAGCAATTAGCCATAATAATATCCGAACGTTTAAGAGGGGAGTTTTGACTATGTTTGACCTCATTTATCCGTGTTTGATACGATCCCCCGCGAGTTATAATTGGGGGATTAATGAAACTACTGTATTGGTTAGATGAATGGTTAACGCTTTGCCGTGATGAACAACAAACTAGGCTGCCCATGTCTGGCAGTGACCTACTCGGCGATGTGTACGTAAAATACGAATTTGTTGATTTAAGTAAGCCCCTGCTTTTTACTTTCTCACCCGCGGGCACCAACCTCCAAGAACACGATCTAACCGATGACTTTGCCCCTTGGGGCTATCACTTAGCGCAAAAACAAAATGTTAATATTATTGCGTTTCAGCATTTAGGCAAAAGTAATTGGTTTAGAAGCCGTAATTTAATTTTCTTTTTAGAGCAGTTATCGACACTACTTAGCCCATTCAAGTGCCGATTAGGCTATGGCCTTAGCCGCGGTGGTTTTGCTGTGGGTGCATTTGCTAAATTATTAAAGCTTGATCAAGTACTATTTTTTCACCCAGTTAGCACCAAAAACACTGAAATAGTGCCGTGGGATAACCGCTCAAGCACTGAGCTTGCGCAGCAGTTTGATTGGCAAAGTGAATATAACGATGTTGATTTAGGCCATGCTAAGGGTTACATAATTTATGACCCCACCAATAAAATAGACCGCTTACATGCAAAACGATACCCTCAACTTACTCATTTACGTGTATTTGGTATGGGGCACGGCACTCATGCCAGCTACCTCACTAAGTTTGGCTTTTACAAACAAGTAGCCGTTGATTTTATTCGCCACCAGCAAATTGATATAGCGCAGTTTCGTTTGCAAACTAAAACCTTGCGACTAAAGGAGGAGTATTACCAAAGCCTAAATAAAGCAAACGCGAGCTCGCCTCACCGCTTGGCGTTATTAAGTACGGCACATCAAATTTTAGCAGATGAAAAAGAAGAGCATGTGCAAGAGCATCAGGCCAAAATAGATATTCAGCCGCTTATTGATGTCGCACTTAAACATCAAGATGAACACCCAAATGATGCTATTCAGTTATTAGAAGTTGCTCAACAAATTGTGCCGGATGACCCGCTGGTTGAGCACAAACTCAAGCAGCTAGAATAGGTCTACGATGGTTTATTCTTCTTTCTTTTTTTATGCCCCTGCTTGGGCACAATAGTAAAATACATAAAAAGCCCCAACCACGAAAAAATAATTACGCCTAATAACCAGCCATTTTTTTCGTGGCCTTGGGTGCGCTTACTATTAACCACAATTACCACGGGTAAAATATAAGCACTTAAAATAATTATTAAAAATACTACTTCATTCATTATTTAATCTAGGCCTTGGTTATTTTGCCAAGCTTTGCCAATCAACTTCATTTGTTAGCACACGCTCAAGAGCAATATAATGAAGTATATCGCCTGCATTTACTTTGTAGTCAAGCGGTGGGTTTAAATCCATATTTTGCGCGCTTAAATTGTGCGCTACCCCTAACAAAATCGCATTATAGTCATGCTTAAAATGGTGAAACAAAGTACCAAACTCCATTTCATCACACCCACTAGGAATAGCTAAACTAAACTGCGTGTCGCCATGTAACGTAGATAATAGCTCTTCTTGTACACGGCTAGAACCAGGGTCTTGCATTGAGCGCACTAAAATCTCAGCCGACTTAGCACTGCTACATTCCACATTTTGGCAGTGCTCTAGTAGCATCTCGACCTTAGTTTCATCTAAGAAATGCGCACTAATGTGACATTCACTTTTGACTAAGCGGCTAATACGCAATGCTGTTGTAAATGTTTGGTTGTCATCTTGCCCATCAATAATAATTTTGTCGGCACGATTTATAGCAACACGTTCAAGTTCTTCTAAATCGGTAAAACTGGTAAGGCGGGCAAAGTCGACATTTTCGTTGGTTAAAAATGGGTGCTCCATTTGCTCAGTTACCGCCAATAAAATACGGCGATCAGTACGTTTAGTATCGGCAAGAATATAATCAATCATTTTTTTTGTTCGGGTATCGTGCCAGCCAAAAATAATAATATGGTTGTTACTGTGAGCAAAGTTTTTATCACCAGTCATAGCGCGCCTAATTAAGTAAGTCACTGTTTGCCCTGTTTTTCCTAACAGAACGCCAAATAAAGCTAATCCAAACGGAATTTGTATTAATGCCACCACCCAACGACCTAGCTCGCTAGTTGGACTAAAATCGCCGTAACCCACAGTTGAAGTAGTGACTGTATAGTAGTAAAAATAGGTGCTAAACGAAGTAAGCGCTTGCTCATTTGCAATAAGCAGTAGCCCCCAAGTCACTAACATATGAGCAAGTATCGCGAGCATCACCGCTTGCCAACTCAGCTGATCGATATGAGCACGAAGAAGTAGCGTTAGCCTCTTAAATATTCCCAGCATAATACAAATTTTTGTTAGTAAATTATCTATAAACAGTACGTTACTGTAAGCCATGCATTTAAGCAACGTTTAAGCTTTTAAGTAAAGATCTGTAAACCGCTGTAGATTACAGCTTTCCCACCCTAGAAAATAAGCAGATCCTACAAATATAAGACTAAATGTGGGTTTGCTAATACCTTTATAGCATGATTAATTATAAGAGGACGAAAAAACACACAGACACATTATGCTTAATAAAATTGCCACACCGTTTACCAAATTAGTAGAGCGCTACTTACCCGACCCTTTTATATTTGTAATATTGCTAAGCATTATTACCTTGCTAGGGGCATGCCTACTTACTCCCGCCACCAGTATTGAAGTTATCAACGCATGGGGTAATGGTTTTTGGAACCTACTAAGCTTTGCCATGCAAATGCTATTAGTGCTAATCACAGGCTATATGCTGGCAAGTACATCGCCTGTAAGTAAACTATTAGAAAAACTAGCTACACTTGCCAATACTCCGCCAAAAGCAATAATTTTAGTCACGCTTATTTCGTTATTAGCAAGTTGGTTAAATTGGGGGTTTGGCTTAGTGATTGGCGCTTTATTTGCTAAAGCCATTGCTAAGCAAACCAAAGTTGATTACAGGCTGTTAGTCGCCAGTGCCTATTCGGGCTTCGTAGTATGGCATGGCGGTTTAGCCGGCTCTATACCGCTCACTATAGCCACGCAAGGCCACTTTTCACAAAGTAGCATTGGTATAATTGGTACTGAACAAACCCTGTTTGCTGGTTTTAACATAGCCATACTCATTGGCTTATTTATCATTAT
Source organism: Pseudoalteromonas sp. P1-13-1a (assembly GCF_001401875.1). Lineage (NCBI taxonomy): Bacteria > Pseudomonadati > Pseudomonadota > Gammaproteobacteria > Alteromonadales > Pseudoalteromonadaceae > Pseudoalteromonas > Pseudoalteromonas sp. P1-13-1a. The sequence continues at coordinate 34,724 of NZ_LKDV01000035.1, forward strand.
GCCGCTGGTTAACCGCTACATGCTACCCAGTGATAAAAACAGCGTGTATGTAGACCCTGCGCTAATAAAGGAGATCCCCGCTAATAATGAAAATGTAACCCGCCCTGCTCAACATTTAGAACACAGTAAACTGCTAGGCATCGCCATTGGCTTGCTCGGCCTGTGTTATTTGGCGTATTACTTTGTAATTGCAGGCGGTAGCCTAAACCTTAATAGCGTTATTGCGATGTTTTTGTTTTTAGCCATTACATTACACCAAACACCCCATAACTTACTTAATAGCTTACAACAAGCAATTCCTAGCGGCGCAGGTATTGTTATTCAATTTCCGTTTTATGCAGGTATTATGGCCGTTATGGTCGACAGCGGTTTAGCCCAGCAAATATCGCGTGGTTTTATTGCCGTAGCAGATGCCGATAGCTTGCCATTTTTTAGCTTTATAAGTGCAGGCCTGGTAAATATGTTTGTACCTTCTGGCGGCGGCCAATGGGCAGTACAAGCGCCAATTGTTATACCCGCAGCGCAAGAGCTGGGCGCCGATATATCACGCGTTGCTATGGCAGTTGCCTGGGGTGATGCGTGGACTAATCTAATTCAACCCTTTTGGGCGCTACCTGTACTGGCAATAGCAGGCTTAAAAGCAAAAGATATTATGGGGTTTTGTGTAGTGCAGCTATTTGTTACAGGGGTGTTTGTATCACTCGTGTTGAGCTTTTACTAAACCCTCATTACGCGCAGTATTTAGGGATACTGCGCGTATAACTATTAACTCGATAAAATAGTCATCGGCAGGCTAAGTATTGGATTCTCTGAATCGGCAAAGTGCATCATTACTGCCACATGGCCTGCAACTACAATAGCGTACATAGCAGCTGAAAAACCTTGGCCGTATTTATCAAGCGGCAATAAATGCGAGTAATGTCGGCCTCGCCATTCAAATACAATTTCTAGTGCGCCCACAAACAAAAAGAATACCAGTAACATCAAACCAAATGTGTAGCTCAGCCATAAGCCAAATAACACACCGAGTAAGCACACACTCAAACCGACCCAAGAGCGCATTGAAAAGCTGATACTTTTTAGTACATGGCCGCCATCAAGCGGTAAAATGGGTAATAGATTAAATAAGTTAAGTAGTGCGCTTAATACCGCAACACCTGCAAATATCTCCATCTCGGTGGCGTAATAAAGCACTACACCTAGCACTGATGTAAACAAACCAAACGCAGGACCCATTAATGATATAACTACATCTTGCCAGCGTGTTGTTATTTTATCGTCGCTAACAGCCAACCCGCCTACAAAGGGAATAAGGTAAATACCCTTGGTTTTAATGCCAAAATATTTCATGGCCCTAACGTGCCCGTACTCATGTACCACTAAACAGGCAATTAGCATTAATGCAAATTCAATACTGAATAACCAGGCATAGCCGGCAACCGATGCACCGGCCAGTGCCACTTTAATTACTTTTGCACTTTTAAATAATTTAAAGCCCAGTGCCGCGAGCCCTAAAAAGCCTTTTTTGGGCTGGCTATTTACCGGCGCAGGTAAAGCAAGCTGTGTAGCAAACACACCATCTACAAATAACGAAAGTGATTGCTCCTGAATCTGCGAGCTATCTATACCTATTCTTTGGTTAGATAAAGCAAATTCAACATAATTATCCTTAGGGTTTTCAAATGCTATAGCTTGTTGATTATGGAATATTTGTACTATTTTTTGCCCAGATACCATAAGGGTTAATGGTTGCTCTGCAAGCATGAGGTCGATTTTTATCATGACTAAAACCAGTTAAAACAATAGCGCTAGTATACCGATGAATTAAAAAAACACGAATTGCTACAGACTATAAGCACAATAGCACTAGGAAGTTAAAAATTTATATAAAACTAAGCTGACAAAAGGCTGATCAGAAGCTACTTTTACAGTACTAATATATTAAGTCGTTACAAGGATAGAGCATGTCGATTTCGGTACCCAATATTTTAGTTGTGGATGACTCTAAGGCGATTTTAATTGTTATGGAGGCCATTTTAAATGAGCTAGGAGTCTCGAATAAAGTTACAAAATGCCTGAGTGCTCAGCAAGCGCTGACTCATGTAACTGACGATATAAACTTTTACGACATTGTATTTACAGACCTAAACATGCCCGAAATGGATGGTATGGAGTTTATAAGAAAACTAGGCGAGCTTAATTTTACAGGCGCAGTAGTTATAATTTCGGAAATGGATCACAAGGTTATTAATCTAGCTGCTAATTTAGCGCGTCATAGCAATATTCATTTAGTTGCAAATTTAGCTAAACCCGTGCAACTTAATCAAGTAAAAACTGTTTTACAAAAAGCAAAACACTTAGCCGTGCACAACGAACATTCCCATACTTCTATCTCAGAAAAAGCATTGCAAGAGGCAATCAAATCAAACGAAATAACCCCTTATTATCAGCCAAAAATAAATTCACAAACGAGCGAAATAGAAAGCATTGAAGTGTTAGCACGTATAGTTAAGACCCATACAGGCGAGATCATCGCGCCTAGCCGGTTTATTTCATTATCGGAGCAAACAGGGTTAATTAATCAAATTACTTTTAGCTTATTTGAACAAGCCACCAGCGATTTAAAAGCCATACGCACAAGTATTGCCGCGCACCTAAAACTGGCTTTTAACCTATCACCTACGCAATTAGATGATTTAAGCTGCCCTAATAAGTTGATGCTTATTTTGCAACTCAATGAGCTTTCACCTAGTGATATTATTTTAGAGATAACCGAGCAACACGCGCTGTCTAGCCTTTCTCAGCTAGAAACACTAAACAGATTAAGAATGCATGGCTTTGGCATATCATTGGATGACTTTGGTGTGGGTTTTACCAACATGAACCAGCTTAAACGCCTGCCTTTTACTGAAATAAAAATTGACCGTACACTTATTAGTAATATTGAAACAGATCAGTTCTCGCAAGTAGTGGTGAGCTCACTCGTTGATATTGCATGTCAAGAGCAACTAGCCCTGGTGGCTGAGGGGGTTGAGCGCGCAGAGGAGTCACTCTATTTAAAAAATTACCGTACTAATTTAGCCATGCAAGGATTTTTATTTACCTGCCCTAAAGCCAAAGACGAATTTATAGAGTGGGCAATAAATTGGGTAAATAGTACGGGGGGCACAATTAAACGCTAGCCTTCTCCCCGAGGTAACTAGTTTTTATCTCGGGGCGAATTATCATCTTCACTTACTATATGCTTACTGCTTGCTAAACGTTGGCGCCAGCGCTGCTTAGCAACCATACGCATATTGGTTGACTGGTCACGCTCATCAACAATTTCAAGCCCCATAAGCGCTTCTATCATATCCTCTAGGGTTACAATGCCTTGTACATCACCGTATTCATCAACAATTAAACATATGTGAGTGCGCTGCTTAAGCAAGGTTTGTAGTAACGACGACACATTATGCCCTTCGGGCACCATATGGATAGGCTTAACTAATTTACTAATTTTATAGTCGGTGCCTAAGCGATGATAAGCCAGCATAATATCGTTTTTATGCACAAAGCCGATAATGTCATCAGCGTCTTTATCAAACACCAACACCCGCGAAAACGATGACGAGCCGTGCTCGCTCATGTATTGATCGACTGTTAACCCTTTATGTACTTTATAAAGCACAGTACGCGGCGTCATTAAATCGCATAGTTTAGCATGCCTAAAATGCAGTAAATTACGGATAATTTCAGACTCATCTTCATGGATAGCCCCCGACTCAGTGCCTATATCTGCCATAGCTTCTATTTCTTGGCGAATATAAAAAGCCTCATCGTGCTTGGCACCCATTAAATTAGTGAGCTTTTGAGCAAACCATACAAATGGTTTTAGCGATATTACTAAAAAGCGTAAGGAGTAAGTCACGCTAGGGGTTAAGGCACGCCAATAATTGGCTCCTAAGGTTTTTGGAATGATCTCTGAAAGTACCAATACTAAAAGTGTCATTATGGCAGAAGCAATGCCGACCGCCGCATCTGAAAAAACCACAGCAGCTTGTGCGCCCACGCCTGCAGCACCGGCGGTATGAGCCACGGTGTTAAGCGTTAGTATTGCAGCAAGCGGTTGATCTACATTATTTTTTAGCTTTTCGAGTTGCTTAGCAAGTTCTGGTTGGTTTTTACGTAAAAGCGCCACGTAACTTGGCGAAATACTCAACAACACTGCTTCCATTACAGAACATAAAAAAGAAATGACAATGGCAGCAACCATGTACACAATCAGTAAAGTCACTTTTTCTCCGATGAGTTGAACATATGGGCATGGTAACAATACATGCTATATTTGGCCAAATAACTATCAATAATAGGCACAAATATGAGAATTAGCTCACCTTGGACCACAAAAAATAAATTACTAAAACAAGCAGCTACCTTTTTTGCTCTTGGCAGCTTCAGTTTGACAGCAATAGCAGCCCCGCTTGATAAATCAAATATCGAGTTTATTGGCCCTTTAGGCGAAAATATGCAAGTTAAGCCATTTCAAACACCACACGGCCAAGCCATTATTAATAACTTATTAGAGCAGCTGCAGCGTAATACGCAAAGCGTGTCTGTATTTGGTAAAAAGCATAGCTGGCAGCCGTTTAATAAAGTAAACGCACTGACTTTAGGTGGCCTACAAGCGCTTAAGTTCAATATTGAAACAAGGCGCTTTAGCCAAGGCACATTAACTATAAAAGGAGTAGAGAGCGCTCAGTTATTTATCGATGCTAAGCTTCAAAAAGGGGATAACCACACTTACTCTTTATCGTTAACGAATGGCTCTCATAGTGTGATTTTAGTGGCGCAACAAGTGGCTAACTGGAACAACGTTTCCCTCGATTTTGAACCCAACGCCGACACTGACAACATTACAATTAACACCTCTACAACTCAGCGACTTTCTGCCGTTCAGCTTTTTGATGCCCCCACGGTTAGTGGGCTTTCTTTAGCGCCCGATGCTAAACAATATGTTACCAGCACACGCAGCTATTCAAATAAAACAGCTAACCAGGCAAACGTGGTAACCGAGCTTAAAAATAGCCAAAATCAAACCTTGTATCGCTTTGAAGGCCAACAGCCAAGCAATATAGCGTGGAGTCCCGATAACAAATTTTTAGTTTATACGTTAGGGAATGAGCTAAAACAGCTAAACCGTAAAAACCTCAGTATTAAAACCTTAGCCGAAGGGCTAGAAGGCGCGAGTAACTTTAATTTTTATGATAACAGCAGCCTCATTTTCAGTTGGTCTAAATCACCCGAAGACAACAACAGCTTAACTAAGCATTACAAGGGGCTTCAAGATAGGTGGTCATACGCACGTAACGTAAGCCAACTTTATATGCTAGATACACACAGCGGCTTAATTAAAGCGCTTAGCCAAGGGCCAATTTCGCATAGCTTTGAAGATGCGCACACTAATCGTGGCAAGGTACTCATGAGCCGCCAAGTTATGGTTATGCAAGCCAGCACCCATCCAGAAACTGAACTGGTGGAGCTTGACTTACAATCGAACAAAATAACGTCTTTTGGTAAATTTAAAACCTTTAATCATGCAAAGTACGTCAACAAAGATGTTTACGTTGTTGCTGGCCCAGACTTTAAAAATGGCGCGGGCCGCGCCCTTCCAAAAGGGATGTTAGCTAATAATTACGACGGTCAGTTGTACTTACTTAGCGATAACGGTAAAAACGTAAAAGCGCTAAGTAAGCAGTTTGACCCCGCTATAGGTGAATTACATGTACTTGATAACGGCGATGCGCTTATAAAAGTAACCGAGCAAGATACTCAACCTTTGTATTTATTCGACTTAAGCAAACAGCGCTTTAAAAAGCTTAATACAGGTCTAGATATCGTCGAGCAGTTTAGCTATTCGCACGAGAGAAACCCGCAAGTACTACTAAGCGGTACCACAGCATCTACGCCGCAGCAGCTTAAGCGCTTAAATATTAGTAAAAACAAAACAGATCTTATTTGGGATTCTAAGCCGCTTGCTTACGCTAATACACAAATCCCAACCCTAGAAGAGTTTAATTTCACAAATAAAGACGGCGTAGAAATAACAGGGCGTGTATACCTACCTACTAACCTAGATAAAACTAAAAAACACCCTGCACTTGTATATTACTACGGCGGTACTTCACCTGTTACTCGTGGCTTTACAGGTCGATACCCGTTCAACTTATGGGCAGAAAATGGCTATGTTGTTTATGTATTACAGCCCACAGGAGCAACAGGGTTTGGACAAAAGTTCTCTGCACAGCACGTCAATGCCTGGGGCGATTATACCGCTAGCGATATAATACAAGGAACCCAAGCCTTTTTGAAAAAATACGATTTTGTTGATAGCAAAAAAGTGGGTAATTTAGGCGCCTCATACGGGGGGTTCATGACCATGCTACTTGCTACCAAAACAGACATGTTTAGTGCATCTATTGCGCACGCGGGCATATCAAACTTAACCTCATATTGGGGCGAAGGTTGGTGGGGGTATTTATACTCAGGCGAAGCCTCTAAAAATAGCTTTCCATGGAATAACGCTAAACTTTACAGCGAGCACAGCCCTGTATTTCATGCCGATAAAGTAACAACACCTTTGCTGCTTTTACATGGCGATAGCGATACCAATGTACCTATTGGCGAGAGTTTAACCATGTATACTGCCTTAAAGCTCTTAAATAAAGATGTAGATCTAATTGAATACAAAGGCGCCGACCATCAAATTTTTGCTCGTGATAAGCGCTTTGATTGGTGGAACACTATGCTTGCTTATTTTGATAAACATCTAAAAGGCGAACCACAGTGGTGGGATGCTATGTACTCAGGTAAGTAATACAGCGCTCAGCACATTTTACTAGGTGTGCTGAGCTTAACCCCATAAACAGGTGCTTTATGAGGCGCCTTTTATATTTGAAACATAAAGTTACCGAAAAGTTACAGCCCCCTCTTCTCAGCATTAAACGATTGGTGCTACCATACAGAGCTATAAATATACAAAAATAAGTCCTATGGCAATTAACGTTTTATTGGTTGAAGACGACGAGCTACTCGTTAAGCGCATCCAAAATCACTTTACAGACACCGAATTTTCGATAGAAATAGACTCCACAGGTGCTGATGCCCTAAACATAGTTAGGCAACGCGTAAACCTGCGCAGTGCTATTTCTCTTGCCATTATTGATATTGTATTACCCAAGCGTGATGGGTTGCAGCTTGCCAAAGAGCTCAACACTTTGACCGATATCGGCGTCATTGTTTTATCCAGCCGCGACTCACAAGCCGATCGTATTGCAGGGCTTGCCCAAGGCGCTGATGATTATATTTGCAAGCCTGTTGACTTATTAGAGCTTGAACTACGCATGCGTGCGCTTTATAAACGCATTGCAATTAATCAAGACGATGACGAAAGCGAAGAATTTATAGAATACGCCGACTTTAAACTTCACCCCGACAATCGAACATTAATTACCTCATCAGGCACTGAATCGCGCTTAACCGAAGCCGAACACAAAGTGCTAATTTGTTTAATTAGCAACGCAGGCAAAGCCACCTCGCGTGAGAAAATATCAGAAGAAATAGGTCAGCCCGATTGGAGCCCAAATGATCGCACTGTGGATGTTTTAATTGGCCGTTTGCGTAAAAAGCTCTACGATGAAAAAGACCAAAAACGCATTGTAACCGTGCGTGGCAAAGGCTATATGCTGTCAATTTAGCGCATTAAAGTTTTAACATAGTAAAAATACGCCGAGCTTAACACCTTACAATAATTAAGCCTTATTGCGGTTCGGTATTATTTAGTTAACTGCGCTAGCAACCGCTCGAAAGCGCGGTAATTTAGCGCCTCTTTTAGCTCTTCTAAACTAATGTGTTCTGCGCCTTTTAAATCACTAATCGTACGTGCCACTTTAATGACCCTATGATAAGAGCGCGGTGATAACGACAGTTTTTCGCTGGCTCGTGCTAAAAACTGCAACTCAGCAGGCGCAAGCTCACAATGTATATTCATTTCTTTGTTATTTAAACGCGCGTTAACCTTACCTTGGCGCTTTAACTGTATATGGTATGCAGCTTCAACCCTCTGCCTAACTTGAGCACTGCTTTCCTCGGGCTGAGTACTTTGCAGCTCAACACTGGTTAAACGGGGTAGCTCAATTTGCAAATCGATGCGGTCGATAAATGGGCCTGAGACGCGAGATAAATAACGCATAACTTGGTCAGGTGTTGCTCGCTTATCATTATGGCACCCCGTTGGGCTAGGGTTAAGTGCAGCTATTAGCTGAAACTGCGCCGGAAACTCCATTTGCCTTGCAGCACGGGAGATAACCACAGAGCCGGTTTCCATAGGCTCACGCAGAGAATCAAGCACCTTACGTTCAAATTCTGGAAGCTCGTCTAAAAACAACACCCCGTTATGCGCAAGTGAAATTTCACCCGGCTTAGGGTTTGAAGAGCCACCGACTAAAGCAACTGCTGAGCAAGTGTGGTGGGGGTTTCGAAACGGCCGCTGGCGCCAATTATTTAAATCGATAGATTGACCAATAATAGAGTAAAGTGCAGCGGTTGATATCGCCTCATCGTCAGACATAGTTGGCATTATGGTTGCCATTCGCTGAGCAAGCATTGATTTACCCGTTCCAGGTGGCCCTAAAAAAAGTTTATAATACCCTAGTGGACCCCATATATTTTTCACTACATTTATATAGAGTTTTACATAAGAGTTATGAACAAGGCATACAGTTAC